>JAYYHB010000260.1:0-3019 GCA_036157095.1 Pseudomonadota bacterium | reverse complement strand
CGTATCCGCCAGGTCTATCGTGCCCGAGGCTACGATGATCCAGACGATAGCCCCGAAACTCTGGTGCGTTCAAAGTGGTTGGCTTACTGCGCTCCTGATGCCCTCGATGCCGTATTCGCCACCAAGGCTCTTGGTGGTCTATTTTTTACCGAAGCGGGGGTTGTAGACCTGCCGCAAATGTCCAAGGACCTGTTCGATCATTCGGCTATTTCGCTGCATCACACTGCCGCTGAGCCAAGTTTAGACCAGCCGTGGATCATCGCCTGCGCGAGCGCAAGTCGGCATTACAGCATGGGCATACCTCTGGAGATTGGCGACGTTTGGGGTCAACTGGACTGGATTGAACCAACCTCAGCCGCGGTGACCGTTCCCATTGTTGGCAACGGTTACGTGATTCCCACCGGCAGCAAGGCAGACTGTTGGGTGATCGGCAGCAGCTATGAGCAAAGTCCGTGGGCCTCCGCTGAAGCAACGCGCAGTAATATCGAGGTAAACCGGCGCTTTATTGGCGATGAAAGAGTCACATCCGTACAGCACAAGCGCGCGGCTCGCTGTGTGTCCAGTGACCGAGACCCTGTGATCGGTCGCCTGGGTGAAACGCGCTGGGTGACGACGGCCCACGGATCTTCGGGCACCAGTACTGCGCCCTTGGCCGCCAGTATTATTGCCAGCGACATCATGGGTTGGGTGGCGCCGGTATCCCAGCGCGTGCTGAGCGCGGTGGATCCGAAGCGATTTATTTCGCGCCAGGCGAGGCGCGGGGTCAAGGTGGTTGGCACTCAGCAGGCCTGAGTGACCAACCAAAAATGGTAGTCCGGGCTCTGTCAGGCGCCCTTGATCACTCTGACGTCGATGACGCTTTCAATCTCACGAATTGCCTGCAATAGCCCTTCGTTTGGCGCCGCTGTCAGATCGATGAGGTTGTAGGAGAGTTCATCTCTAGATTTGTTGATCAAGTCGATGACGTTGATATTGCCCTCGGCAAGTACTGCGGTCATTTGCCCCAACATGCCTGGCACATTGTGGTTGCTGATCGCCACCCGATAGCCGTCTACCGCTTCAAGGCTAACGGCAGGAAAATTCACGGAGTTGACAATACTGCCGGTTTCCAAAAAATGAATCAGCTGATTGGCCGCCATCACCGCACAGTTTTCCTCGGCTTCGTCGGTGCTGGCGCCTAAGTGTGGGGTCAGCATCACTGCGGGGTGGTCGATCAGGCCAGGCACTGGGAAATCTGCCACGTAACGACCCAGGTGTCCGGTTTCCAGGGAGACCTTGAGGGCTACTGCATCGACAATGGGCTGTCGCGCGAAATTTAGAAGCACGCTGCCGGGTTTGAATGCCTGCAGGGCTTCGGCATTGATCATGCCTTCAGTGGCTGGCAGCTGGGGTACATGTAGGGTCACGTAGTCGGCTCGCGAGAACAAACTGGGTAAATTATCCATGCGCTCTACGCTCGACGGCAGACGCCAAGCCGCATCTACCGACAGGGCCGGGTCATAGCCCAGCACATCCATACCCAGGTCAAGTGCTGCCCGCGCCACCATAGAACCGATTGCACCCAATCCGACAACTCCAAGAGTTTTACCGATCAGTTCTCGACCCTTGAACCTCTTCTTTTCGGCTTCCACTAGCTTGTTCAATTCGGCGTCATCGCTAACATCCGCCAATGACCGCACATAGTTAACGCCGCCAATCACATCGCGAGAAGCCAATAGCAGCCCTGTCAGCACCAGCTCTTTCACCGAGTTGGCATTGGCGCCCGGAGTATTGAAAACCACAATCCCGGCCTGACTACAGGCATTCACGGGAACGTTATTCACACCCGCACCGGCTCTAGCAATCGCGCGCAGCCCCGGCGTGAGTTCGTCTACCGACAGTCTATGGCTGCGCAGCAGCATCGCGTCTGCGCCTTCCAGCTCTGGGCCAACGGTATAGTCACCGGAGTCAAAGCGCTGCAGGCCAGCCGGCGCGATGGCGTTATAGGTTTTGATTTTGTAGGCAGTGGAAGTATCCATACGTAGTGCACTTTTTGGGGGATCGGCACGTTAGGCATGCCCCAAAGGGATGTCAAGATAGAGCCGGTTTAGACAGCGGGGTCCTCAGCAAGGCGTTGAATTTCATCCAGCAGCCGCTCTGCCGCACTGGCAGTTTTCATTGCCCTCATGGCTTGCCGATACGTAGCTGTATCGGATTCAAGGCGGTCAAGAGCCTGCAGCAGGGCTTTGGGCGTCAGATCCTGTTCTTCTAGCACCTCACTCCAGCCATGCTCTTGGGCATACTGGGCATTGGCAATTTGATCCCCTCGAGAACCCGCAAGGGGCAAAGGCACCAACAGGTTGAGTTTCGCCAGTGCCACACACTCGAACAACGCATTGGCCCCGGCTCTCGAGATCACGATATCCGCCGCTGCCAAAAGGTCACCCCAGCCGTCATCGACGAACTCCAGCTGCAGATAATCCCGTTGCTGCATGGCGACAGTCTTACCCACACCGCAAACATGCGCTACAAAAAAGCGTCCGGTAAGCGCCTTCAGGTTGTCTCGTATGATCCGATTCAGATTTTCGGCACCCAAACTGCCGCCTGTGACTAGCAGTATCTTTTGCGGACTATCGTCGTCGATATCCAGGGCTTTGCGACCCGCCGCCACATCACCCGTCAGAAGTCCATGGCGTACCGGTGTACCCGTGACCACCCGACGCCCTGCAAAGCCTGCAAAACGTGTGTCCGCAAAACTAGTGCACAGCGTGTGAATGAAGGGCAGGCTGAGACGATTGGCGAGACCCGGCGTTAAATCCGACTCGTGGGCTACCACTGGAATTCGCAACAGCCAGGCCGCGAAGACCGGCGGCAGGGATACAAAGCCGCCTTTGGAGAACAGTACGCTTGGACGAATGCGCAGCAACAGCACTAGGGACTCAATCACGGCCCAGATAATTCGAAACACGTCGGTCAGATTTTGCAGAGAAAAATAGCGCCGCAGTTTGCCCGCGGATATCCCGTGAAAAATCAGGTCACG
>JAYYHB010000259.1:0-5911 GCA_036157095.1 Pseudomonadota bacterium | reverse complement strand
AGTACGTTTGGTTCAGCATTCAGGTGGGTCGCGCCAGGGGGCGCTTTGAGGTTCAAGTGCCGTCAATCTCTGGTAATGACGGCTTCGAGCGCTACTTTCGAGCACATCAAAACACTGCGGAGCGACTTGTCGTTTTTTTGCCGGCAATATTTGCCTGCGGATACTTCGTCAATTCGCCCTTCGCGGCAGTGATGGGGTTGGTTTTCATTGCCGGTCGAGGGCTGTATTTTCGCGGCTACACTGACCCAGATAAAAGCCGCACTGCTGGCTTCGCCATTGGCGAGTTGGCCAATATACTGATGGTTCTATCGACCTTGTTTGTGACGGTGACATCTTTGCTCTAGCGCGTTTCAGCTGAGCATTGGCTCAGGTGGAATGCTTCCTCGCCAGCCAATCGAGCATGGCGGCATTGGTTTCAGCTGGCTTTTCTTGCTGAATCCAGTGCCCGCAGGGGAAGTCCACGATTTCGAGGTCGCTCACATGATCCGCCAATGAGGGAGACTTTGGCACCATGTCGTAGTCGCCAAAGATCGCCAGCGTAGGCTGGTAAATATGCTGTTCATAGTTTCCTATGATTTCCCAGTTGCGGGAGAAATTTCGATACCAGTTAATGCCTCCAGTAAAACCTGAGACAGCGAAAGCATCTAAAAATACCTGCATCTCCTGGTCGCTCATGATCGGATCGCCAGGTACACCATCGAGCAGCGTCGGATCTAGTGCCATATTGACCAGATTCATGCCGGGGCCCAGTTCGAGTTTGGGGTAAAGCCACTGGTTGGTGCGATACAAGTTGTTTAGAAACTGCTCAGTGTGATTCTCAAATGCCGCGTCAGCCACGCCTGGCTGACGGTTGAAATGCACGATGTAAAAATCTGGGCCGAGCATTTGTTCCCAGAAGCCAACCCACTCACTCGTACCTCGCTCCATAAAGGGTACGCTTAGATTAATCACATGGGAGACGCGCTGGCGGTGCATCATGGCCAGATTCCAGACGATGATGGCGCCCCAATCGTGACCAACAAAGCAGGCATCTTCGTAACCAAAGTGATCGAGCAGGCCCACAAGGTCGCCGGTCAGATGCTGGATATCGTAATCAGTGACTGCGGCCGGTTTCGTGGAGTGGCCGTAGCCGCGTTGATTCGGTGCAATCACGTGAAAGCCGGAGTTGACCAGAGGCTCAATCTGATGGCGCCAAGAATAAGCATGTTCGGGCCATCCGTGGCATAGCACGATGGGTTTACCCGCACCGACAGAGAAAACTTCAAGTTCGATGCCGTTCACCTCGATCATCTCGGGCTGGGGAAAATCCATCATGGGTTGGCCTATCATGCGCAGAATTGGGATAGATTACCGTGTTGGATAGCTCAAGACACCTGCTACTCGGGTCGCAGCAAAGGGGGAAGACTGTGCGAGAAATCGATGAAGACAAGTTAGGTCTGCTGCTCAAGCAAACTGGGGGAATGGTTGCCGCGAGTTTCAATTGCGCCATTACTGTGCTGGGAGACCGTCTTGGACTGTATAGGGCCCTGGGCGAGGTTGGCCCAAGCACCAGCAGCGAACTAGCTTCTCATTTGCAGCTAAATGAGCGCTGGGTGAGAGAATGGCTGCATCAGCAAACCTGTATTGGCCAGCTAGAATACGACGGTGATCGCGGGAAGTTCGCCATCTCGCCGGAGGCCTATGCAGTGCTAGCAGACGAGGATCACGCGGCCTATCTAATGGGCGGTTTCGATTCAGCTCTAGCGGTGTTTCCCGCAGTGAGCAAACTGGAAGAGTCCTTTCGAACGGGCATTGGCATGAGCTACGACGAACATGGCCCCAACTGCGCCTGCGGTATCGAGCGCATGGGTGCTTTCACCAAGAAACATCGATTGGTTGGAGATATGATCCCGCAGCTGCCCGGTATGCATGACCGTCTGGTCGACGGTGCGATGGTTGCGGATGTAGGCTGTGGCGGTGGTTTGGCGACGATTACCTTGGCTCAAGCCTATTCGGCAACAACCTTCGTGGGTTATGACACCTCTGATGTGGCACTGGAGCGCGCGAGAGCGAATCTGGGGGAAGCGGGTCTGGGAAATGTGAGGTTTTGTAACCCGTGTCAAGAGCCCTTACCCAGCGATCCGACCTTCGATCTAGTGACCACTTTCGACGTGATTCACGATACCCCCTACCCTCAGGAACTGATTGCTCAGATATATGCCGCACTGAAGGCTGATGGGCAATGGCTTTGCGAGGACATCAAGGGTTTCGAATCTTTCGAGGAAAACCTTGAGCATCATCCGGTGGCAGCCTTGCTCTACGGCTTTTCTGTCACGGTTTGTATGAATAGCGGCTTGTCCACTGCCGACGGCGCAGGCCTCGGCACCCTTGGTTTTACCCAACAGGTAGCCAAGGCGATGACCGAGCAGGCGGGTTTCCGCGAATTCCAATTGCTGGATATTGAGAACCCCATGAATAATTACTACCTGATGAGAAAGTAGCCGGGCTCTCAGCAAGCTCCCAAAACGTATGACGGTCGAAGAAAAAACACCTGTAAAGAAGGAAACCACATGACTAATTCCAAACACCGCAGCCCGCAAGGTATGGGGTTCGATACGCTGTCTCTGCACGCCGGTCAGGTACCGGACCCGACCACTGGTGCTCGGGCCACACCCATTTATCAAAGTGCCGCCTTTGTTTTTCCTGACTCCGATGCGGCAGCGGGTCTGTTTAACATTGAGCGGGCCGGACATGTCTACTCGCGTTTGTCTAATCCCACTAACGCGGTACTCGAAGAGCGCATGGCTGCGCTCGATCATGGCGTGGGTTCCGTTGTGACGGCCAGTGGTCAGGCCGCTCTCCATTTGGCCATCACTACTATTCTCAGCGCTGGTGATCACATCGTGTCATCGCGCTCGGTATATGGTGGAACGCATAATTTGCTCGAGTACACGCTGTCACGTTTTGGTATCTCAACCACCTTTGTTGACCCCCGCGATATGTCTGCCTTCGCTGGGGCGATCCAGCCAAACACTAAACTCATCTTCGGCGAGGTGCTGGGAAATCCCGGGCTGGAAGTGCTGGATATTCCGTCGCTGTCAGAGCTGGCTCACTCGTATCACCTGCCCCTGCTGATCGATGCTACTTTTGTCACCCCCTATCTCTGCCAGCCCATCGAGTTAGGCGCGGATCTGGTTGTGCATTCAGCCACCAAATTTCTTAGCGGCCACGGTGTTGTGGTCGGTGGCGTCGTCGTTGATGGCGGCACCTTTGATTGGCAGAGCAGCGATAAGTTCCCAACCCTCAGTGAGCCCTATGTGGGGTTTCACAACTTGGTCTTCGCCGATGAGTTCGGCCCAGCTGCCTTTATTACGCGTGCGCGTAAGGAGGGTATTCGTGATTTCGGTGCCTGCATGGCGCCAATGACGGCTTTTCAGATTCTCCAGGGTTTGGAGACTCTGCCTTTGCGCATGCAAAAACATGTGGCTAACGCTCTGGAAGTTGCCACCTACCTTGAACAGCACGACTTAGTTGCATCGGTTTCCTACCCAGGTTTGCCGAGCCACCCAGATTACGAGCTCGCGCAAACTATGTTGCCCAAGGGTTGTGGGGCGGTATTCAGCTTTGAGTTAAAAGACGGTCGCGAGGCAGGCCGAGCCTTTATCGAAGGCCTCAACGTATTTTCTCATCTAGCGAATGTTGGTGATGCAAAGTCGCTTGTTATTCATCCAGCGAGCACGACACATCACCGCGTTGACGAAGCCAGTCTTCGCGCTGCAGGCATCGGACCGGGCTTGGTTCGCCTGAGTATCGGTCTTGAGGACTCGAAGGACCTCATCAACGATTTGAGAGGCGGCCTTCGGGCTGTGGAAAAGCTGAACAAACAGCGCGCAAACCAAGTCGCTAAACCGCTGGAGGCTGTCTCTTGAAGATTGATATTAATGGTAAAAGCATCGGCTACAGCAGTGGCAGCGGACACCCAGAAGCGGATGCGCCCGCTATTTACTTCATTCACGGCGCAGGCATGGATCATACGGTTTGGGTGATGCAGGCCCGGTACTTTGCCCGTCACGGTTTTCGAGTAATGGCACTAGACTTGCCCGGTCACGGCAAAACGGATGGGCCGGCCTTGGACAATGTTGATGCCATGGCGGATTGGTTGTGCGAAGTCATCGGTGCCACGTGTCACGATGCGTCAAGTATCACCTTGGCAGGTCACAGTATGGGCACTCTAATTTGTCTAAGTTTGGCGGCTCGCTTCGCCGACCTTGCGGATAAACTTGTGTTGCTTGGCACCTCTGCCCCCATGCCCGTTGCCGATGTGTTGCTGAACGCGGCACAGGATAACGATCACGCAGCCATCGACATGGCCAATACCTGGAGTCACAGTCAGCGCAGCTTGCTAGGCGCTAGTGACAACCCTGGCACGTCGAATTTGCACATGGGCGAGCGGCTGCTGGAGAGAGTGGCCGAAGATGTCTACTTTAAGGACTTCTCTGCTTGCGACAGCTTTAGCACAGAACATTACGATGCTATTCATACCCCGACTCTGATCATCACCGGAGATCAAGACAAGATGACGCCGCCAAAGGCGGGCGTGGCCGTTGCTGACCTGCTTACGGCCAGTCAGCTCGTGCATCTTCAGGGCTGCGGCCACGTGATGATGAGCGAACAACCCAACCAAGTTCTGGATGCGATGTCGGGTTTTGTTCGCGGTTAGAGGCCGTTAACCGATCGTCGAGCTAACCGCACTTGCTAGGTTCTCGGCATGGCCGGTAAAGAAATGGTCTCCTCCGGTCAATTCTGTAGTGACAATGCTTTGGTTCGAGGTAAAAGGCGTTGGATCAACAAGGTCATCGCCTTTGCACCATACTACGTGGACGGTCGTTGAGGATGTCACGTCCTGCTCGGTATAACGCATAACAGCAGAGGGTGGTGCGATCAGAAGCGCTTTTTCGCAGTTTATCTGCGTTAGCGTCTGCCAGAGGACATGAGACCCGAAGGAATACCCGGCGTATATCAAGCTAGATAGCGAGAAATGCGCCTGGGCCCATTGGGCTACAGCCAGTAAATCGCCGACCTCTGGCGGCTCGTAAGATTGCAGTGATTTCTCTTGCTCAGTGCCTCGGCCGCTGATTCCTTGACTTTTGCCAACACCCCGAAAGTTGAATCGCGCGACGGCAATATGCTGCTGCAGCAATGCTGATGTGGCAATGTTCAGTACGCTGTCGTGCATGCTGCCGCCATACAGCGGGTGCGGGTGACAAAGCACCGCTACGCCATCAATGTTGCCACTAGGTTCGCTAAGCATTACTTCAAGATTGCCCGCTGGGCCCTGGACGATTGTTTGGGTGGTATTCGACATGGCAATGCCAGCGACTGTTGCTAAAGCCGAGTGTGCGTTAATTTGCCACTCTCGTCGCGCACTTGTGGACGCAGTTAGGAACGCCCAATGATCGATTTATACACCTGGCCAACTCCGAACGGCCGAAAGGTTTCTATCGCCCTCGAGGAGATGGATCTCGAATATCGCTGTCATGCTGTAAATTTGCAGGAACAAGAGCAGTTCAAGCCCGAGTTTTTGAAGATTTCGCCGAATAATAAAATCCCAGCGCTAGTCGACCACGACACTGATCAGTCGATTATGGAGTCAGGTGCCATCCTAATTTATTTGGCAGAAAAGTGCGCTAGCTTCTGGGGTGATGATCGCTACTCCACCCTGCAGTGGTTGATGTGGCAGATGGGCGGGCTAGGGCCCATGCTTGGGCAGGTACACTACTTCAAAAAATACAACGCAGGTAAGTCGGTCTATGCTGAGGAACGATTCTTCAACGAGGCGCTGCGTCTTTATGGCGTGCTGGATAAGCGACTCGAAGCCGAAGAGTACTTGTCCGGCAGTTATTCCATCGCTGATATGGCGATTTGGCCCTGG
>JAYYHB010000258.1:0-2633 GCA_036157095.1 Pseudomonadota bacterium | reverse complement strand
CCATCATTCGTCCTAAATTTGCCTTGGTCGAGGAGATCTTTAATCGTGAACTAGCTGAACTTGGTGTAGCTCAATGGACCAAACCTAAAGGCGGTTATTTTGTCTCCCTTGATGTACGTCCAGGACTGGCACGAAATATTATCGCCATGGCCAAGGATGTTGGCTTGACCCTAACCCCTGCTGGAGCCACCTTTCCGTACGGTAACGATCCGCAGGACCAAAACATTCGTATTGCCCCAACCTTTGGCTCCATGGAAGAGGTACATGCGGCCATGGAAATTCTGACGCTTTGCATCAAGACCGCGTCAGCCGAACAGATCTTGGCTGGTCAGTAAGACGCTTCGATCCAAAATTCAATTACTCATTAGGATCCCATGTCAGACAAACTCTCAGAATCCGAAGCGGCGAAAAGCGAAGCGATGGATAACACTCTTTCCGCAGAACAAGACAGCGGTCAAGAAACACAGATGGAATCAACCTCAGAAGAGATGGCGGTAACCGAGGACGAGATCCAGGAAGCAGCGCAACACTCGGTACCCGGGGCAACTAATGAGAACGTCGACAACGCTGAACAAGCGACCATCGACTCAGCGTCCGAGCCAGAGAAAGTGGTATATCTAGAGCCAGAAACAGCATCCATGGTAAAGCCCAATACCGAGGCTGAGGCTGAAAACAACGAGATTAGTAGCGATATCGCTGACGAAGCACAACCTGAGCGGGCAGAACCCGTGAGTTTTCAAGAACTCGCGCTACCCGAGCCACTGCTCAAAGCTATTACCAAACTCGGTTTTGAGGAGTGCACCCCAATCCAGGGACGGGCACTTCCTTTCAGTTTGTCCGACTATGACATTACCGGCCAAGCGCAAACTGGCACAGGTAAAACTGCAGCATTCTTGATTACCCTTTTTACTCGTTTTTGGGAAAACCCGCTGCAGCAGCGTCCTAATCTTGGCACTCCACGAGCACTGGTATTGGCGCCCACCCGCGAGCTGGCATTGCAGATCGAAGGCGATGCCGAGGGATTGAATCGATACATGGATATGCGCACCGTCTGTGTGGTGGGTGGCATGGACTTTGACCGCCAGCGTGCGGAGCTGATGAAAGGGCCTGTCGACATCCTGGTCGCCACCCCGGGACGGCTAATCGATTTCTTGGATCGACGAGATATAAATCTCAGCGGCGTTGAATGCTTGGTGATCGATGAAGCCGACCGCATGCTGGACATGGGTTTCATTCCCGACGTTCGGCGCATTGTTTATCAAACCCCGCACAAGCGAAAACGCCAAACCCTGTTTTTCTCAGCCACCTTCAACGACGCCGTCATGCGTCTCGCCGACTCGTGGACCATTGACCCCGAGCATATTGTCGTAGAGCCAGAAAGCGTGGCCACAGACACGGTTGAGCAAAAATTCTGGCTAGTAGAGGGCAGTAAGCGCCAGAAAATTCTGCTCGACTTCATCAAACATGCAGAGCCTGAGCGCGCAATCATCTTTGCCAACCGGAGGGATCGTACGCATAAGCTCGTGGAATTCTTGAAGAAAAAGCAGATTTCATGTGAAGGCTTAGCTGGCGACATTCCGCAGAAGAAGCGTTTATCAACCCTGAATAAATTCAAAAGTGGCGAACTGAAATACCTCATCGCAACTGATGTCGCCGGGCGAGGCATTCACGTCGATGGCGTCACCCATGTCATCAACTTCGAGCTTCCCGACGATGCCGAAGACTATGTCCACCGCATCGGCCGGACTGGGCGCGCAGGTTCTAAGGGAACTGCCATCAGCTTTGTCTCCGAAGACGATGCCTTCAACCTGCCGGCGCTTGAGGAGTATCTGGGAGGTCCCATTCAGTGCATTCAGCCCGATCTATTACCCGACAGTTATTGACCATGGCGGAAGCTGCAGCGGTAAGTGATAACCCCACTGCGACCATGGTCGCGGTGGTTCAGAACAATGCTGGTCCGGATGTTGAGCAGAACCTCAGCTCCCTAGAAACTCTATCGACCCAAGCCGCCAGCGAAGGTGCCCAGCTCGTCACCTGGCCCGAGGCCTTCGCCTATCTCGGCAGACACGACGGCAAAAAAGAAATTCTCGAGTCGCTGCCTGAAGGCGGTCCGATCCTCGAGCGCTGCCAGAGACTGGCACGAACACTGAACTGTGATTTGCTCCTGGGTGGTTTTCATGAGGCCATGCCCGGCGATGCAGAGCGCTGCTACAACACCAGCGTGTATCTCAACAGCCATGGCGAAATCATCGCCACGTACCGCAAGATTCATTTATTTGACGTCAGCATTCCGAATGGACCTCAGCTGATGGAGTCCAAGCAAACCGGTCCTGGCAATCAAGCCGTTTGCGTTGAGACCCCATTTGGCACCCTTGGACTTACGATCTGTTATGACGTCCGCTTTCCTGCCCTATATCAACGCCTCGTAGAAATGGGTGCCATGGCGTTAACCGTGCCCTCTGCCTTTACCGCGACCACTGGCGCCGCTCATTGGCATGCCCTGCTGCGTGCGCGAGCTATTGAGAATCAAAGCTATGTGATCGCGCCAGCTCAGCATGGCCAGCATAGCGCCAATAGAGCCTCTTACGGGCACTCGATGATTATTGATCCCTGGGGAGAGGTGGTTGCAGAGC
>JAYYHB010000257.1:0-3337 GCA_036157095.1 Pseudomonadota bacterium | reverse complement strand
GTAGTGACCGAGTATATGCCCGGTCCCTTAAGTGGTTTGCCCACCACCTGGGCAGAGACCGCGTCCTACCACCTGCTCTCCATTGAGAGCGTTTTCGGACTGCCGTTTCGTGCCTTCGCTGATTTGGTAATTGGCTTCGTGGTATTCGGCGTGGTTTTGCAGCATACCGGCGGCGGTCAGTTCTTTTTAAATTTGGCGTTCGCGATTCTGGGTAGACAGCGTGGTGGCCCCGCCAAGGTCGCCATCGTATCCAGTGGTTTGATGGGCTCTATGAGCGGTAGCGTCGTGACCAACGTGCTTACCACGGGCCAACTTACCATTCCCGCCATGCGCAAATCCGGCATGGCTGGCGAGGTGGCCGGTGGTGTCGAGGCCTGTGCCTCCACCGGCGGCGTACTGCTGCCACCTATAATGGGTTCTACCGCCTTTGTGATGGCGACCCTGCTGGATATTGCCTATATCGATGTTGCCGCCGCCGCCGTCATACCGGCGTTCTTATATTTTGCCAGTCTGTATTTGCAGATCGACGCCTATTCGGGCCGCGAAAATGTGGTGGGGCTTGCCGAAGAAGAAATTCCCAGCCTGCGTAAAACCATCGCGGAAGGGTGGTTCTATTTGGGCGCTTTCGCGTTGCTGATTTTTTTGCTGATTTTCTTGCAGCAGGAATCCATTGCGCCGTACTACGCCACCGCCGCACTGTTGGCGCTTAACCAGTTTTCGCCCCTGCACCGCTTAGATCTCACTGGTGCATTGGATTTGATGTACAGCGTCGGCAAGCTCCTTATTGAGCTTGTCGTGGTGTTGGCGGGAGTAGGGCTGATCGTTGGTTCCCTGTCGTTGACGGGACTCAGTGGCACGCTGGTCAACGACTTGTTGAGTATGGCAGGAGACGATATTGGTCTGCTGTTGTTCATGGGTGCTGTGACCAGTTTCGTACTCGGCATCGGCATGACGGTGACAGCTGCTTACATTTTTCTCGCGGTGGTGCTGGCCCCGGCGCTCGTTAGCCAGAATCTTGATCCGCTCAGTGTGCACCTGTTCATTTTGTATTGGGCCATGCTGTCATATATCACACCTCCGGTGGCGCTTGGTGCTTATGCAGCCTCGTCGATTGCGGAGGCTAATCCGCTTAGAACTGGCTTCGCCGCCATGCGTCTGGGCAGCGTGATTTACATTATTCCGTTCTTATTCGTGCTGGATGTCGCCTTTATTCTGAAGGGTCCCTGGCTTGCCTCGGCGCAGGTATTTGGCGAGGCGATTGTGGGTGTGTGGCTTATCTGCGCGGGTTTACAGGGCTATATGGCCGGGCTGGGTCGACTAGATTCCCAGGTGGTGCGCATGTTGGTAAGCCTGGGCGGCTTGGCCATTGCCATGCCTCAGCTGAACTGGGTTATGACCGAGCCGCCCTCGAATCTTTCCGGCTTGATTCTGGGCGGCTTGATGGTGGCAGGAGCATTATTCCTGCACCGTCTGACTCAGACTCGGCAAACGGCCTAGGCCTGACTCTGATCTCTTGGCGTCACCAGGGGGTAGCGCCTAACGAATTGGTCGAACAAGTCGCGAAGGGAGAGCAACCTAGTGGCATCGCCCTTAATGGCCATTTGTTCTTTACCTAAAAGTGTTGCCGCATCCGTAGCACCCATTAACAGATTCTTAAAATCCATTGAGGCGATTGTCAGACTGACCTGAGGCTCAGCATTTGAGGGGTCTTTGAAATAATTGAGTACGCTATTGCGGATGCTCAGCAGATAGCGGCAGTCTAGATCAGTAAATACCAGCTCGATACTCAATTCTAAATTCAGTGCGGCCTCTGGCAACAAGCGCACCGCCAGTACCTGAAAAAAGTTCTCGATAGGCATGCCTGCCGCGATGCCGCCACTGGCGTTGAAGGTTCGCGACTCCGGCAGTCCTTCGCGAAGTTCTAGCGCTCCACACAGGTAAAAGTTCCGCCAGGGGGCAGATTCACACTGGTAGCCTAACTGTTCCAAGGTGTCTGCCAGCAGGGCCCGACCTTCAATATGTTCTGGATCCGCCATCACAACGTGATTGAGTACCTCGGCCACCCATCGGTAGTCGCCCGCGGAAAAAGAGATCTTAGCCTTGGCGACTACTTCATCGGCGCCGCCCATGTAGTCGAGATACCGGGTGGCGGATTCTGTAGGACGCAGAGGATAGAGGGTGGAAGGGTTGCCATCGAAAAACCCCAGATACTTCACATATACCGCCCGGGTGTTGTGGTGCACGGTGCCGTAGTACCCGCGGTTGTAGAATTCCTGACCCAAGCTAGGCGGCAGTTCAACGCGCTCGGCGATTTCCTCTTTGTTGAAGCCTTTGTTGGCTAAACGCAAGGTCTGGTCATGAATGTACTTATAAAGATCGCGCTGCTTTTCTAGGTAATCTACCGCGCGTTGCCGGCCCCAAATAGGCCAATGGTGGGAAGCAAATTGAATGTCCAGTCGATGACCGAATAGCTCAATGGATTCGTTAATCTGTGCGGACCACGCCAAGGCATCGCGTACCTGGGCGCCGCGTGGCGTGTAGACATTGTGCAGGTGGTGAGAGGTAATCTCGGACATGCACAGGGCTTTGAATTGCGGCAAATAAAAGACAAATTCTGCTGGGGCTTCGGTGCCCATGGTCATCTGAAACTCGACCTCGATACCGTCAATAGTACGGGTTTCGCCGGTTTCGCGGATGGTGTCGGATGGAACAATAAATCCTGTCGTGCCGAGTGACAGGGAAGCACCAAGCCCTGTGGTAACAAAGCCCGTTGCTGAGGGCTTCAGCAAGCTGCCGTACATATAGGTGGCGCGACGGCCCATGGCGTTGCCTGCTAGCACGTTTTCGTTAAGCGACTCATCGACGAAGTCCATGGGGGCGATCACCGGTACCTCGCCGGAGCGTACTCGCTCTTGGCTAACCACGCCGAGGACACCACCAAAGTGATCGGCGTGACTGTGGGTGATTAATACAGCAACCACAGGCCGCTCGCCT
This sequence comes from Pseudomonadota bacterium, assembly GCA_036157095.1. Taxonomy (GTDB): domain Bacteria; phylum Pseudomonadota; class Gammaproteobacteria; order Pseudomonadales; family Azotimanducaceae; genus UBA4421. Next base: position 343 of record JAYYHB010000257.1, on the reverse strand, counting down.
AGATGCTCGTTTGCTAGAGCCAGTGCCGCCGCTGAGGACTCGGAAGAGGTCAGAGGGTCGATGATGATCCAGCCTTCCTCGCCGCGAATCAGGGTCATATTGGCAATGTCGAATGACCTGACCTGATAGAGCCCATCGCACACCTCATAGAGGCCGTGATGCTGAGCATTAAGCTGGGCCTGTCGCCAAAGGCTTGGGTTTACGGTATCTGGCGCTTCGCCATAAAGGAAACTCAACTGCTCTAGGTCGAAAGTGATGTGCCCGTCTGGGCGCTTGATAGTGATGGGGTCGATGCTGGCGATAAAGCCGCGCTGGGCATCGTCAAAACTTTGGCGGTCGTCGA
>JAYYHB010000256.1:0-9944 GCA_036157095.1 Pseudomonadota bacterium | reverse complement strand
CACCGTAGCCTTGGCGGCCCTCAAAATTACGGTTAGAGGTGGATGCGCAGTGCTCGCCCTCACCAAGCTGATCGGGATTCATGCCGAGGCACATGGAGCAGCCTGCGGAGCGCCACTGGAAGCCCGCATCGATAAACTGCTGGGCGAGACCCTCTGCTTCGGCCTGAGCCTTCACCAGGCCAGAACCCGGTACCACCAAGGCCTCCGAGACGTTGGCGGCAACCTTACCGCCCCGAATTTGCGCCGCTGCGGCACGCAGATCTTCGATGCGCGCATTGGTGCACGATCCGATAAAAATGCGACTCACGGCGATATCTGTGATTTTTTGACCCGGCTGAAGATTCATGTACGTTAGCGCCAACTCAGTCGATTCTGCTTGAACCCCATCTTTCATGTCCTTGGGATCTGGTAAGACATCGTCAATGCCGGCGACCATTTCGGGGGACGTGCCCCAGCTGACCTGTGGAGCAATAGTGCTGGCGTCGATAGTGATAGACGCATCGAACACAGCCCCTTCGTCTGATACCAAGGTACGCCAGTAATCCTCAGCCTGATTCCACAGCTCGCCCTTGGGTGCGAACGGGCGACCGTGTATGTAGTTAATGGTGGTATCGTCTACCGCCACCAAGCCTGCTCGTGCTCCCGCCTCAATGCTCATATTGCAGAGCGTCATGCGACCTTCCATAGAAAGCTGGCGAATTGCCTCACCGCGATATTCGATAGTGTGTCCCGTTGCGCCCGCGGTGCCTAAACGTCCAATAATGGCCAACACTAGATCCTTGGCGGTAACGCCCTCAGATAGCGCTCCCGTGACGATCACAGCAAAGTTCTTCGCCTTGTTTTGCACCAGACACTGGGTCGCCATTACATGTTCGACTTCCGAGGTGCCAATACCCTGGGCTAAAGCTGCGAAAGCACCGTGAGTCGAGGTATGAGAATCACCGCATACCACCGTCATACCGGGCATAGTCGCGCCTTGTTCTGGACCGACAACGTGTACGATGCCCTGGCGCGGATCGAGAATCTCGAACTGCTGAACACCGAAGGCTTTGCAGTTCTTGTCCAATGTAACCACCTGTTCCAAGGCCACTTCGTCAGTGATGCCGTCAAAACCAAGCGCTCGACCCGAGGTTGGAACGTTGTGATCAGGGGTTGCTAGATTTGCATCGACCCGCCACAGCGGTCGACCCGCCAATTGCAGGCCCTCAAAAGCCTGGGGAGATGTGACCTCGTGCAGCAACTGTAAGTCTACATATAACAATGAGTTACCGTCGGAACGTCGACCTACTTCGTGGGCCTCCCAGATCTTGTCGTAGAGCGTTTTTGGTTTAGATGACATGCCATCACCCCCTTGAATTTGACGCAGTCTAGGCAGAGTCAGACCATAAAACAATTCGATAATTTTTATGTTTTGTATAACTAAAGGAAATACTAAGATACTGTCGCGTTAAACGACGGATCAGCTGATGCATCTCGACGAACTCGATTCTTTCATACAAGTCGCACGCCTGGGCTCCTTTTCTGCCGCAGCCAAGCAACTGCATATCAGCCAGCCGGCCATGAGCAAACGAATACAGTCTTTAGAGCATCATCTTGGGGTCACCCTTTTCGACCGGCTGGGCAAGCGCGTCAAGCTCACCCCGGCGGGCGAGCTATTGGTGGTTAAGGCCACGGCCATGCTGGATCTGTCGAAAGATATGGAACGAGATGTGGGTAACTTGGCGCAAACCATCAGCGGACCGCTCAGTATGGCCACCTCCCACCACATTGGTCTGCATCGACTTGCGCCAGTTTTACAGCGCTTTACCCAGGACTACCCTCAGGTGGAACTGGACATACAGTTTGAAGACTCCGAGGTAGCGCACAATCTAGTGCGCGCTGGCGATATCGAGCTGGCTGTGGTGACCCTAAATCCGGCCGGTGAGATTGAACAGCCGGATCTCAAGACCGAGACGGTTTGGGATGATCCACTTTGCTTCGTAAACGCCAAACCCCTGCCAGAGGTGACGTCGCTGAACCAATTGGCGAGCCTGCCCTGCATTTTGCCCGGGCCCAATACATTCACGGGCAGAATTGTCACCGAACGATTCGCATCCCAGGGACTGGTGCTGAATCCCGCGCTCTCAACCAACTATCTCGAGACCATCAGCATGTTGGTGAGTGTGGGCGTTGGCTGGAGCGTGCTGCCGCAAACCATGACCGGTGAACTTCACCAGTTAAAACCAAATTGTGCGCCAATCAACCGAACCCTTGGCTGGGTTACTCACGCCAAACGCACCCAGTCCAACAGCGCCAACGCGTTTTTACAGGTGCTTAGTAGCTATGCCTCGGATTGAGGCGACTGCAGCCCGGCTTCCCGCCCCATCTGCCCGCGATGCCGTAGCAAATGATCCATGAGCACCAAGGCTACCATAGCCTCGGCGATAGGAGTGGCGCGTATACCCACGCAGGGGTCATGACGGCCCTTCGTGACTACTTCGACAGGATTACCGAAGCGGTCTATAGATTGGCCGGGATTCGTCAGACTGCTCGTAGGCTTTAAAGCCATACGCAACAAAATGTCCTGACCCGAGGAGATACCGCCTAAAATGCCGCCAGCGTGATTGCTAGTAAAACCGTTTGGCGTCATCTCATCGCGATGCTCGGTGCCGCGCTGCTGGGCAACCTGCATGCCGTCACCGACCTCGACACCTTTCACCGCATTGATACCCATGAGCGCACCGGCAAGGTCGGCATCCAACCGAGAAAATACTGGCTCTCCAAGGCCTACGGGCACGCCACTGGCCACTACCGACACCTCAGCGCCGATGGAATCGCCGTCTTTTCGGACTGCATCGATAAGCGCGGCAATCTCATCCAACATAGACGCATCCGGACAGAAAAAAGGATTGTCATCCACAATGCTAAGGTCAACGGGCTTGGGCCGCAGTGCACCGATACCGGATAAATAACCCTGTATCGATATACCTACGTTGGTGGCTAGATACTTTTTGGCAATAGCACCTGCCGCCACGCGCATGGTGGTCTCGCGAGCCGAAGAGCGTCCCCCGCCCCGGTAATCGCGCACACCGTACTTATGGTGGTACGTGTAGTCTGCGTGGGCGGGGCGAAATACATCCTTAATCGCGCCGTAATCCTTACTTTTTTGATCTTCATTGCGTACTAGCAAGCCTATAGGAGTGCCCGTGGTCACGCCCTCGAACACTCCCGAGAGAATTTCTACCTGATCTCCCTCGCGCCGCTGGGTGGTGTATTTGCTTTGGCCGGGCTTGCGGCGATCAAGGTCAGGCTGCAGGTCATCCTCCGACAGCGGCAGTCCCGGCGGACAGCCATCGACGATCGCGCCCAGAGCCAGGCCGTGGCTTTCGCCAAAGGTGGTCACGGTGAAAAGTGAACCGAAGGTATTTGCTGCCATTTGGTGCTCTGCTGCTGCGCCCTGCTCTCTTTAGGCTTTTGGGGCAAGAATGGATCTGTAGCCCATTATCTGGCTTGAACGCGTCGGGCATCAAGTGAAACGTAATCTGAACAATTTTGTTTCTTTGCAAAGTGAAGTGAGAAGCAGCATGGTTTGTACACGAGACTCACTTTCCAGATGCATGTAAAAAAACACCCTCTCCACCCTCAGATAGTTTCAACCAATGAATTGGTAAATCGGGGTACTTGCGCTGCATGGCTGGTGCGCTGGCACCAACCTCGCAGAGGAATATACCATTCGGTTTGAGGCGCGCGGCCAGTTCCGGCAAAAACGCATCCACCAAGGCAAGCCCGTCTTCGCCTGCGGCGAGTCCAAGTTCCGGTTCGTGTCGGTATTCCTCTGGCAGGGTTTGCATGTCCGCAGCGTCCACGTAGGGCGGATTCGTCAGAATCAAATCCCACTGTCCGGTCTCGCCAGCAAGCCACTGGCAAGCATCGCCTTGAATCACCTCAACGCGCTCGTCTAGGTTGTGGAGTGCCACATTCTTTAAAGCAAGGGCGGCAGCTCGCGGATCGAGTTCAACTAACGTCACCCTGGACATTGGGTAGCGCTGAGCTGCCAAGATCCCCAAGCAACCGACCCCAGCGCAGAGATCGACGATGCGGGTAATGCCTGGTGCGACCCAGGCCGACAGTGGTTCACCCAATAAATATCCAATGGGTGATCTTGGCACCATTACACCAGGTTCAACAAAAAAGCGTTGGCCCATGAATTGGCATTCGCCAAGTAGATGGGCGAGTGGAGACCGTTCGTCTACACGTCGGCCGGCGAGAGCCTTTATGCGCTCTCTTTGATCTGACGTTACACAGAGTCCCAGAGATACTTCGTCGTCGTCGTAGCCTGTGACACTAAGTACGAGATAGACGGCTTCATCCCAGGGGTTATCGGTACCGTGGCCATAGCTTAACGTGGCGTCATCGAAGCGCTGATAGACCGCCTCGATAAGTTCCCCTACGGTTGCTTCCTCTTCGCTTACTGCCAACGGGACGGATCCGCAAACTCAACATCTGCACCTTCGGTTTTGCCCATGAGGGTGCTGACTACATCTGGCACGTCTTTTTGCTCGAAAAGTATCTGATATAGCCCGTCGACCAGGGGCATGTATACGCCTAGCTCACGGCTTTTTGCGTAGACTAACTGCAGGGTATTCACTCCCTCCGCCAATTTGCCAAGAGATTCTGACGCCTCATCCAGGGACATTCCCTTTGCAACACAGGTCCCGAGCTGGTGATTGCGGCTGAGCGGCGAAGTGCAAGTCACCATCAAATCGCCAACACCAGCGAGCCCCAGAAAGGTAAAAGGGTTGCCTCCCATAGAGACCGCAAACCGGCTCATTTCGGCGAGAGCCCGGGTGACCAGCAAACCAATGGTGTTTTGCCCTACTTCCAAGCCTGCAGCAAGGCCGCAGACAATGGCGTAGATGTTTTTCAGCGCCCCGCCAAGCTCGACCCCGTAGACATCGGCGCTGGCGTAAACCCGCAAGGTGTCGTTGCGCATCACCTCCTGAACCAGCACTGCATCTTGCTGGTGGAGGGTGGCGATCACCGTGCCGGCGTACTGCTGCGCAGCAATTTCTTCCGCGAGATTTGGACCGGAGATTGCACCGACATGCTCGCTAGGTGTTAGGTCTCCAAGTAATTGGCTCATGAGTCGAAAACCATTCGGCTCAATACCCTTGGTTGCGCTGATCAGTACGTCGTCTGGGGTGATAAAGGGTGCCATCTCGCGACAAACCGAGGCGAAGCCAGCGCTGGGCACGGCCACGAAAATTAGACTCGATCCTTGAGTCGCGAGACCAAGATCTGCAGTGGGCAAGACAGCGGATTCCAGCGGGTGACCGGGCAAATAACGAAGGTTCTCGCCCGCCTCCAGGGTCTGGGCTACTTGCTCGGGATCACGCATCCATAGGTGTGTGGTATGGCCGTTTCGGGCAATGATATTCGCGATGGCGGTACCGAAGTTACCTCCACCTACAATGGCGACATTCATACAAAACACCAATAGCGCGGCAAACCGCCATTGTGACGGCTTATCCTAGAGATAGATACGCTACTAGACCTCGTTCGCAGGCAGCAATTCCATCAATAGCCTATTCATCCGGGAAACGTAGGCAGCTGGATCTTGGAGCGTGCCTCCCTCGGCGAGGCTGGCCTGATCGAACAATAATTCGACTAACTCGTGGAAACGATCCTCATCTTGCTCCGTATCGAGTCGATGCAGGAGTGGATGCTCGGCGTTGAACTCAAAGAATGGCTTAGTCTCGGGCATGGACTGGCCGCTAGCCTCTAGTATTTTACGCATTTGTATCCCCATGCCGTAGTCAGAGAGCACCAAGCATGCTGGCGAGTCAGTTAGGCGTTTGGAGGGCCGCACGCCTTCGACCTTTTCGCCGATCACGGCCTGAATACGCTCGGTCAGCGGATGCTCTTCAGCATCGCTGTCCTTATCGTCTTCTTCGGACTTGGATTCACCCGGCAGCCTCACGTCACCACGCATCACGTCAACGAAGGGCACACCTTCGAATTCCGACAGCGAGCTCATCAGCCATTCGTCTATGCGATCGAACATCAGAAGTACTTCAACGCCTTTATCTTTGAAGATTTCAAGATGTGGGCTGCGGCTCGCGGTCTCATAAGTTTCTGCGCAAATGTAGTAGATGCTCTCTTGGTCTTCTTTCTTGCGTTCAATGTAATCGGCAAGACTCGCGGTCTTGTCGCTGTTGCCGTTATGAGTGGAGGCGAAGCGCAGCAACTTCATAATAGCGTCGCGATTGGCAAAATCTTCACCCGCGCCCTCTTTGAGGACCTCGCCAAACTCTTTCCAGAACGTCTGATACTTCTCCGAATCTTTCTTGGCCATGTCTTCGAGCATGCTCAGCACACGCTTTGTGACCGCATTACGAATAGAGGTAACGCGTTCGTCTTGCTGCAAGATCTCGCGAGAGACGTTGAGTGGCAAATCGTTGGAGTCTATGACGCCCTTGACGAAACGAAGGTACAGCGGCAAAAATTGGTCTGCATCGTCCATGATGAAGACACGCTGCACATAGAGCTTTAGACCCTTGGGCAGTTCGCGGTTGTATAAGTCGAAGGGTGCTCGCTTGGGTAAATACAGCAAGCTGGTGTACTCGAATTTGCCCTCAACGCGGTTGTGGCTCCAGTTCAGCGGATCCTCGAAGTCATTGGACACATGCTTATAGAACTCTTTGTATTCTTCGTCCCCTATCTCGGATCGAGACCGGGTCCAAAGTGCTTGGGCTGAGTTCACCGCTTCAAGCTCCGGCACGAACTCCTCATCTTCCGAGGCCCCATAGCCTGGCGTAGAGAACATACGCACAGGCACACCGATGTGATCGGAGTAACGAGTCACGATATGCCGAAGGCGCGCATCCTCGGCGTATTCCGTCGCGTCTTCCTGAAGATGCAGAATTACTTGTGTACCTCGGGGTAAATCCGTCGCGACATCGAGACTATAGGCGTCCTCACCGCTAGAGCGCCAACGCACTCCATCACCGCCGGCGGCGCTTTGCGTAAGTACTTCGACCTCCTTAGCCACCATAAAGGCACTATAAAAGCCGACACCGAACTGCCCAATAAGCTGCGAATCAGACTGTTGATCGCCGGTGAGGTTCGCAAGGAATTCTGCTGTACCAGATTTTGCGATGGTGCCGAGGTGAGCAATAACTTCGTCTCGTGTCATACCAATGCCATTGTCCGCAATCGTCAGAATGCCTGCGTCTTTGTCAAAGGTGATATCAATACAAAAGTCCGCATCGCCGCCTAACAAACTCGCGTCCTCAATAGCGCGAAAGCGCAGCTTGTCGATAGCGTCAGAGGCGTTAGAAATGAGCTCGCGAAGGAAGATCTCGCGGTTTGAGTACAGCGAGTGAATCATCAGCTGTAGTAGCTGCTTCGCTTCGGTTTGAAAGTTAAGAGTTTCGGATGAACTCTCGGATTGGTTCTCGGACTGAGTATCGCTCATGCGGCGGCTTCCCCTAACGCTGTTACGGGCTTGGATATGGGGTTCAAACCAAGAATTTCAAGCGCCTCAGCGGCCTTGCACCCCTGAGACCTAAGCGATGGGTTAGCTCCAGCCGGTTACTTCCGCCAATGCGTCACCGATTTCTGCCAAGCTGCGCACGGTGCGAACACCCGCATCCTGCAGCGCGGCAAACTTGTCGTCTGCGGTGCCCTTGCCGCCAGCGATAATGGCTCCTGCATGGCCCATGCGCTTGCCCGGAGGCGCGGTAACACCGGCTATGTAGCCAACAACAGGCTTTGTCACATTGGCCTTAATGTAGGCTGCCGCCTCTTCTTCGGCGTTACCGCCGATCTCTCCTACCATGACAATGGCTTCGGTGGCGGGATCTTGCTCAAACAGGGCCAGCACATCGATGAAATGACTACCGGGAATCGGGTCGCCGCCTATGCCCACGCATGAGCTTTGACCGAAGCCACGGTCTGTCGTTTGTTTCACCGCCTCATAGGTCAAGGTGCCCGAACGCGAGACGATGCCAACCTTACCCGGCAGATGGATATCGCCGGGCATGATGCCTATTTTGCACTCTCCTGGGGTGATCACGCCCGGGCAGTTTGGGCCGATCATGCGCGCACCGCTTTGTTCGAGGCGCGCTTTTACCGCGAGCATGTCTAACGTGGGAATGCCTTCGGTAATGCAGACGATCAGCTCAATACCCGCGTTTAGCGCCTCCAGAATCGAGTCTTTACAGAAACTCGCAGGTACGTAAATGACGCTCGCGGTTGCCCCGGTGGCCGCAACAGCATCAGACACCGTATCGAAAACTGGCAGTCCGAGGTGGGTCGTGCCGCCTTTTCCTGGCGTGACGCCACCAACAAGTTGGGTACCGTAGGCCAGTGCCTGTTCACTGTGCAGTGTGCCTTGTGAACCCGTGAAACCTTGGCAGACAACCTTGGTATCTTTGTTGATCAGAATACTCATGCTTGACCTCCAGCCGCAGCTACCGCTTTCTCAACGGCGTCTACTAGCGATTCGCCGGGGATAATATTCAGGCCGCTGTCTGCTAACGTCTGCCGACCCAGTGCGGAGTTGTTGCCTTCGAAACGAACTACCACAGGTACTTCGACACCCACCTCTTGCACGGCGCCAATAATGCCTTCTGCGATGGTGGCGCAGCTAACGATACCGCCAAAAATGTTAATCAGCACGGCCTTTACCGCTGAATCAGACAGTATGATCTTGAAAGCCTCGGCAACCGCCTCCTTGGTAGCGCCGCCGCCGACGTCAAGGAAGTTCGCAGGATTACCGCCATGCAGCTTTACCAGGTCCATGGTGCCCATGGCCAGACCCGCACCGTTTACCATGCAGCCAATATTGCCTTCTAGGGCGACGTAGTTGAGGCTGAATTCTGCTGCTTGAGCTTCACGCTCGTCTTCCTGACTTGGATCATTCATTTCTGCAATCGCTGGCTGGCGGTACAGTGCGTTGCCGTCGATATTGATCTTTGCGTCAAGGCAGTGAATGTCGCCGTCGGTGGTAACGACGAGTGGATTGATTTCAAGCAGCGAGCAATCTGATTCCTCAAAAAGCCTTGCTAAGCCCATAAAAAGGTCTGCAAACTGACGGATCTGCTGTCCCTTTAATCCAAGCTTGAAAGCCAGCTCTCGGCCCTGATAGGGCTGAGCGCCCACTGCCGGATCAATGGTCGCTCGCAGAATTTTTTCCGGCGTTTTTTCCGCAACTTGCTCAATTTCTACGCCACCTTCTGTGGATGCCATGAACACGATGCGGCGGCTACCGCGATCGATCACCGCACTGAGGTACAGCTCGCGGTCGATATCGGTGCAGCTTTCGACATAGATTTTACTTACTGGTTGGCCGTGTTCGTCGGTTTGAATGGTGACCAGATTTTTTCCAATCCAGTGATCAGCAAATGCGCGAATGTCGTCAAGAGAATCCGCGAGCTTTACGCCGCCTGCCTTACCTCGTCCGCCGGCATGAACCTGCACTTTGACCACCCAGCGCTCGCCGCCAATTTTTTGTGCGGCCTCAACGGCTTCGTCGGCGGTATCTACCGCATACCCCTCAGACACAGGCAAGCCATACTGTGCGAACAGGCTTTTAGCCTGATACTCGTGTAGATTCATGGCGCGTTTTCTCTCCCTTTGATCACATCAACGAATGATGCGTTTGAATACGTGTTACTACCGTTTTACCCGATTGACGGTATGAATGGCATGACCGCGGGCACTCAAAGCAGCCTCATGCATCCCTTCGGACAACGTCGGGTGGGCAAACATGATCAGGCCTAAGTCCTCTGCAGAGGCGCTGAACTCCATGCTGATTACCGCTTGAGCGATCAGTTCAGAGGCCTGAGCGCCGATCACATGGACCCCTAAAATACGATCTGTCTCGCTGTCTGCAATAACTCGGATCATGCCTTCGCTCTCGCCAGCAGCCAGCGCACGGCCGTTCGCCGCGTAAGGAAAGC
>JAYYHB010000255.1:0-4439 GCA_036157095.1 Pseudomonadota bacterium | reverse complement strand
GCCCGCGATCAACGGCTTCAAGTTTCAAGCCGCATATGTTCCAAGCGACGACCTCAACGACGCTTCTTCGTCATTTTCGGCAACCTATACGACAGAGGGCCTCTACGTCGCTTTCGCGAACGACTCAAAGATGCGAAAAAACGATGTTTCCCTGGCGAAGAACAAAGTCTTCGACTCCCAACGATTGAGTCTGGTTTATACCTTTGGTGCGCTTCAAATCTCTGGTATTGCGCAACAATCTAAAAGGCTTGATCAAGAGGCAGCCGATCGCGAATCTGGATTTAGTATGGGAATCAGCTACAAGGTCAACCAGTACAAGCTCCAGTCTCAGTTCGGACAGTCCGACATCTTAAAACCCGATGCTCGGAGTTGGCATGTTGGGATTGAAAGAAAACTTGCCAAAACAGCGAAGGTCTATCTGTACCATTGGGATTATGATCAATCCTCGAGCAGTCGTACTACTTCGTTAGGTGTCGAGTACAAATTTTAACGAAAGCGCAATATCGGTCGACAATGTTTGCTGTTTTTGGGCCTGAGGTCGCTGCCTAACTTTGGGCAACAAGAGTCTGAACAAGTAATTAATTCGTTCTTAACCTTACCTTAATAAAATTCGAGGTTAATAGCCTCACCGAACACTTTGAAGGAGAAGCTAATGCGATACCTAATTCCTTTTTTTGCCTTACTGACGCTAGTTGCTTGCGGCGGCTCCGACGCACCCACCAGCGAGTTGGAAGCGGAACAATTAAGTGGCCCCGTGAGGCTGGACGGATCAAGTACCGTTTTCCCAATCAGCGAGGCCGTGGCAGAAGAGTACCTAACCGAGGCTCCTAGAGTGAGAGTAACTGTCGGAGTATCTGGAACCGGCGGCGGATTCAAAAAATTTCTGAACGAAGAAATAGATATTAACGCAGCGTCGCGACCTATTAAGGAAAGCGAGTTCGAACAAGCCAATGAAAAGGGGATTCAAGTGCTTGAAATCCCTGTCGCTTTTGATGGCTTGTCAGTTGTCGTTAATCCAGAGAACACATGGGTTGATTTCTTAACAACTGGTGAGCTCAAACGTATATGGGAGCCCGAATCCGCAGTCACCACATGGAAAGACGTTCGCGACGGATGGCCTGACGAACCCATCCGCCTCTACGGTCCAGGCACAGATTCAGGAACCTTCGATTACTTCACGGGCACGATCAACGGCAAGGAGCAAGCTTCAAGGCCTGACTTCACCGCGAGCGAGGATGACAACGTACTGGTGCAAGGCATTTCCGGCGATCTGTACTCCCTCGGTTACTTTGGCTTCGCGTACTACCTTGAGAACCAGTCCAAGTTGAGGGCGGTGCCGATTGATGGTGGAACTGGTCCGATATCGCCAACACCAAAAACAATAAACGAAGGCACCTACGAGCCATTGTCCCGGCCGATTTACATTTACATCAACGCCAGTGCCTTGGACAAAAAACAAGTTGCCGATTTCGTGTCTTTTTATTTAGAATCCGCCGGTCAGCTGGCGCAAGAAGTGGGATACATATCGTTACCGCAGGAAAGCTATCAGCTGGCAAAAACACGCGTGGATACGAGAACAGCTGGGTCTAGCTATCACGGGGAAACTCCACTGCCAATGCTGACGGAGACGTCACAGCAATAGCAACTGCATCACCGCGGTTTGACACGAGGGGTGAATGGCTAGCCTAAGCGCGAAAAAGGTACGCTGGAATGAATGGGCGCTGGAGAAACTTTTCTTCGTGTGCGCATTCGTTTCAGTAATCACGACAGCGGCTGTAATCTATATTTTAGTAGAGGAAACGCTCGCGTTTTTCGAGACCGTACCTTTTCTAGACTTCCTGACTGGTACACGTTGGACGCCACTCCTTGAGCCTAAGCACTACGGCATACTCCCGCTAGTTGCTGGCACTATGCTCATCGTGGTTGGAGCTGCCATCGTCGCGTTACCAATCGGGGTCGCCAGCGCAATCTACTTGAGTGAATATGCGAGTCACAAAACTCGATCTGTAGTGAAGCCAGTTTTGGAGATCCTGGCAGGAATCCCCACGGTCGTATACGGCTACTTCGCACTGACTTTCATTACGCCATTTCTTCGAACAATTTTACCTGAGACACAGGTGTTTAATGCCGCAAGCGCCGCAATCGTAGTCGGCATAATGGTGTTACCTATGGTCGCGTCGCTTTGTGATGATGCGCTCCGAGCGGTGCCTGAGGCACTACGGCATGGGGGTTATTCGCTGGGAGCTACCTCCTATGAGGTGACCACCCGTATCGTTGTACCCGCAGGTCTTTCTGGAATTTTTGCGGCATTCGTTTTAGCGGTGTCAAGGGCCATCGGTGAAACCATGGCCGTTACCCTTGCAGCGGGTGCAACTCCAAACTTAACTGTGAATCCGCTGGAATCTATCCAGACAATGACCGCTTATATCGTGCAAGTCAGCTTGGGGGACACCCCTTCCGGCAGCTTAAGCTACCAGACACTGTTTGCGGTTGCCTCAGTACTCTTTGTTAGCACCCTTTTGCTCAATATCCTAGGCACATGGGTCATGCGGCGTTTTCGGGAGGTCTACGAGTGATCCATTCAGATACACTACGTTCAAAAAAAGTGAATGACCGACTGCAAAAACGGCGTTTCCGCTCGCGCCTATTCGAGCGGATTTGCGCTGGAGTAACAGGACTGGCTGTTCTTATACTTGCGCTGCTTCTGTATGACGTATTTGTGGATGGCTATCGTTGGGTTGATGCTCAGTTTCTGAACTCATTCCCCTCTAGATTCCCTGAAAAGGCAGGCATCAAGTCAGCGCTCGTTGGAACTATATGGCTCGTCGGTTTCACTGCCTTAATTGCTATCCCAACGGGTGTTCTTGCAGCGATTTACCTGGAAGAGTATGCCCCTCAAAATAGATTGACTCATTTTATTGAAATCAATATCGCCAACCTAGCAGGGGTGCCTTCCATTGTTTTTGGTATTCTTGGGCTTGCCATTTTTGTGCGGTTTTTCGGCCTAGGGCGAAGCGTCATAGCTGGGGCCTTGACCATGTCTTTACTCATTCTCCCAGTAATTATTATCGCAGCGAAAGAGGCTATTCGGTCAGTTCCAAATTCTTTGCGATTAGCTGCCTTCGCGCTTGGTGCGACCCGTTGGCAAGTCGTGCGCGCCCACGTTCTACCTTCAGCACTACCTGGCATTTTGACAGGAATCATTCTGGCGCTGTCGCGAGCAATCGGTGAAACTGCTCCTCTCATCATGATCGGCGCACTTACGTTCGTTGCCTTCTTACCCGAGAGCCCAATGGACGAATTTACAGCGCTACCCATACAAATTTTCAACTGGACTGCTCGGCCACAAGAGACATTTCATGAACTAGCGGCAGGTGGAATCATTGTTCTCCTAACTGTGCTACTGCTAATGAATGCCGTTGCCGTCTATATTCGATACAGAGGTTCCCGGAAATGAGCACGCTCAACCCCATCTTAAATGCAGACAACCTCTCGATTTTTTACGGAGACAATGAAGCAGTTAAATCAATGTCACTGCCAATATACGAGCGAAAGATCACTGCCATCATTGGACCTTCCGGTTGTGGCAAGAGCACGTTCTTGCGCTCCCTTAACCGGATGAATGATTTTATCGACGGTGTGACCCACAAAGGGGAGATCCTCTTCAATAACGAGAATCTCTATCACGACTCTGTCGACCCAGTTGAAGTCAGGCTGCGAATTGGGATGGTGTTCCAGAAAGCGAATCCCTTTCCTAAGTCGATTTTTAGGAATGTTGCGTGGGGGCCCAATATTAACGGTCTTGAAGGCAGCTCCGAACTGCGAGTGGAGAATGCTCTCAAACAAGCAGCACTATGGGACGAGGTCGCTGATCGCTTAGACGATTCTGCTCTGAATCTCTCAGGGGGCCAACAACAGCGACTCTGCATCGCTCGCGCACTTGCCATGGAGCCGGAGGTCATTCTGATGGATGAACCTTGCTCTGCACTAGATCCCGTTTCTACGGCAAGAATCGAAGATTTGTTATTTGAGTTAAAACAGAAATTCACTATCGTAATTGTGACTCACAATATGCAACAAGCCGCGAGAGTCTCTGACTACACCGCCTTCATGGAAAACGGGGTGCTGGTGGAGTTTGGCGAGACCGATCAAGTATTTACTAGACCAAAAGAGCGCCGGACAGAAGAGTATGTCACCGGCCGTTTCGGTTAGGAGTCAGTATGACTGTTCATTTAGAGCGAGATTTAGACAGCCTTAAAAAAGACATCGTTCATCTTGGTTCACTTGTCCAGAGCAGCACCCAGTCGGTGATTGAGTTTCTGAGAACCAAGAGCGAACAACAACTCCAATCCGTCCTTGAATCAGAGGAGCAAATCAACGGGCTCGAGGTCGACATAGAGGAGAACTGCTTAAAGATCCTAGCGCTCCATCAACCGGTG
>JAYYHB010000254.1:0-3842 GCA_036157095.1 Pseudomonadota bacterium | reverse complement strand
TTCACTCGCATCATCATCGTGCTTTCATTGCTCAGACAGGCCATGGGAACGGCGCAAACGCCGCCCAATCAGGTACTAATCGGAATTGCTCTGTTCCTCACCCTATTCATCATGAATCCTATTTTGCAGAGCATTTACGATGACGCGTTAGAGCCAGTACAAAACGAGGAAATCACCTTTGAAGAGGGGCTGGACCGGGCGCGCATCCCCTTACAGCAATTCATGTTGGGCCAGACCCGCGAAAAAGACATGGTTCTGTTCATGGAAATGTCCGAAACCGACCCGGTAGACGACGTCGCTGATCTGCCCTTGTCGGTCTTAGTGCCCGCCTTTATTACTTCGGAACTTAAGACCGCTTTCACCATTGGTTTCCTGATTTACATACCGTTCATCATCATTGACTTGGTGGTGGCTAGCGTACTGATGTCCATGGGTATGATGATGTTGTCGCCCATGATGATTTCTATGCCATTCAAGCTCCTGTTATTCGTGCTAGTTGACGGCTGGGGCCTGGTCACCGGCTCGCTTGTCGCCACGTACATTACCTAGGGGGCGACGTGGATACTTCGCTAGTCATGGATATCGCCTTGGACTCCCTCAAAGTAACCATTTTGGTGGCAGCGCCCATATTGGCCGCAGCGCTTATCTCAGGTTTGCTTGTGGGCATCATTCAGGCGGCAACCTCGATACAAGAAATGACCCTCAGCTTCATTCCCAAGCTGGCGGTTATGGTGCTTTCGCTAGTCATTTTTGGCGAGTGGCAGATCGCTGTGCTGGCTGAGTACTTCAACGACATTTTCGAACGCGTTAGAACGATCACCCTGTAGAGTTATGACACTTTTTGTTGCTGAAATTGTCGAAATGTTCCAGACCTTTGTCTGGCCATTTGTGCGTGTTACCGCATTAATGATCACGGCGCCCATATTTTCCCAGCGCGCCCTTAACCTGCGCGTGCGCATCGTCACAGGTTTTGTTTTGACCTGGATGATTTATCCCTTTATCGATATCCCTCAAATCGATCCGTTCAGCGTCTCCGCCATATACGGTCTCTTCAATGAAGTAAGCGTTGGCGCCCTGATGGGTTTTACGCTGCAAATTGTCAGCGCAGCAATCGTCGTCAGTGGACACGCGGTGTCCTCCAGTATGGGCCTGGGCATGGCGAACATGATGGATCCAAATTTAGGTAACGTACCGACGCTCTCGCAATTTCTCCTGATCATAGGCCTGTTAGTGTTTTTGAGCCTCGGCGGTCACCTCGTGGCGATCAGTATCTTGGTGCAGAGCTTTGTCACCATTCCCGTGGGCGGCGGGCTGCTCAGCACTGAGGCAATATCGGGCTTTATCGCCTTTTCCTCCCAAGTATTTATCGGCGCCATCATCATGGTTCTGCCAATCATGCTGGGTCTGCTCATGATCAACGGCTGTTTGGGCGTTATCTCTCGAGCATCTCCCAGTCTTAACGTCTTTGCTGTGGGTTTCCCCGCGCTGATTCCCATTGGGTTCGGCATGGTGCTGCTGAGCATGGTGATCATTATTAGCAAGATGGAGGGTCTGTGGTTTGAGGCCTTTCAAACACTCAACGAGAACATGTTGGGCTTATAATGGCCGAAGAATCACAAGACGACAAAACAGAAGAACCCACCGCGCGACGCCTATAAAAAGCCAAGGAAGATGGCCAGGTGCTGCGTTCACAGGATATGACAATAGCGGCAGTGACCTGCACCGTCATAGCGAGCCTGTACTTGGGCGGTTTTTGGATGGGTCCGCGCTTTGTCAATACGTTCACCGAAGGGCTGACCATTCCTGCCAATTATGCTTTTGAAGAAAATCTGGCGTTGAATAGGTTGTCGATCCTCACCTTAGACAGCTTTATAACCTTAATACCCGTATTTGCCCTCGCCATTGTTGCCGCGATCGGTTCAGCCACCGCATTGGGTGGCTTCGTGTTTTCTGCCAAAGCTTTCGCGCCAAAAGCCAGCAAGCTGAATCCCATTAAGGGCATGAGCCGAATTTTCGGCCTCAAAGCCCTGGTAGAGCTCGGCAAAGCCTTAGCAAAGTTTTCCTTGGTTGCCTCTATTGGTGGTGGCTACCTGTATCTCAACTTCAACTCAATCCTAAATATTGGCAACAGCTCTATCAACCTAGCCATTGCTGAGAGTGTCGAAACCGTATTGTTGGGTGCCTTGGTGGCGACGGTTGCGCTTGTTGTTATCGCGATGATTGATGTGCCCTATCAGCGCTACGAGTTTATTAAAAAGCTCAAAATGACCAAGCAAGAAATCAAGGACGAGATGAAAGAGGTCGAGGGTCAGCCAGAGGTCAAACAGCGTATTCGCGCCAAGCAGCGTGAAATGGCTCAGCAGCGCCAGCTTGATGACGTGCCCGGTGCAGATGTCGTGATTACCAACCCTCAGCACTTTGCGGTGGCACTCGTTTACGAAATGGACAAAGAGGAAGCTCCTCGCGTCGTGGCCAAGGGCAAAAATTTCATGGCCAAGCGCATCCGCGAGAGTGCTAACGACAACGCTGTAGAGATTTTTGAGGCCCCCTTGTTAGCTCGTGCTCTGTATTTCACCTGCGATGTGGGTATGTACATTCCGTCGGGTTTATTCCACGCCGTGGCCCAAGTGATTGCCTACGTCTATGGACTGAATTCAGTGACCCCGGGTGGCCAACAACTCGCTAAACCTAAACCCCAGGTGCCTGAGGACCTGATTTTCGATGAAAGCGGTCGACGCCGGCCAGAACCGGCGAACACCAAGGCTTGATCAATGAACAAATTAACGGAACGCGAAGGAAAGAAACGATGATCCCGCTTAAGGAAGAACCGACCATCAATGCCGCTCTGTGCTTTAGTGAAGAAGACGAACAAACTCTCCTGCGGTGCCAGGCAGCACTCGCCCACGCTGGTAATGTCGTCATAGCGTCAGCGCGGCATGAAAATCTATTGGCCCACTACACGCGCACGATGCTAGCTGAGATGAATCAGGCGTCAGGATTTAGCGACACGAAGGTTGCCGTTAAAAGGATGCCAAAAAGCAGCGATGGATTGCTGGAGCGGCTCAACGAGCATTTGGCATCGATGGATATTGCGGCCCTGCAATCTAGGCGCATCGTGAAAACGCGGGAGGTATGGCTTTACGAACTGCCCGGTCCATCGCAGTCTGAATTGCTGCAAATGGCTGCACATATGGTCAGACAGTTTAAGGCGGCAGGTGTTTCAGTCATTGTGCACAGTCGTCAGGCTAGACCCGATTCTCCGCACCTGCAAAAGCTTGCGGAACGTCTTCGCGCCCAACACGCGGTCTTTCAAACACCCGACGAAGCCCAATGTAAAGCGTTGGCAGAAGCCGTGAAGGGGCGGCCCGAGGCCGGACAAGTTCAGCAGCTGATACGTACCCTGGGCGTAACGGTCGAATACGACGAGGCGGCGAATCTTGCAGAAATGCCGGTCGCTTCTAGCCTGTCGAATCTCGTGCAGAAAGCGGAGCGGGGCCTGCATTCGCGACAACAGGCCCAGGCACTCGTTACCACCGTAACCGCCAAGCCAGCATCGATCAGTGCGCAAAAGGTACAGTCACCAAAACCGCCAATTAGCGGCGTATCCAATACTCGCATTTTTGCGAGTTCTGGTATCGCTTGTTTGCTGATCGTGGGCTTGTACTTCACCCCTAACGTTGATTTTTTCCGCTGGGTGGGGACTGTTAGTAGCAACTTGAGCATTAGCGCCGAAGATTGGTTTGGCAGTCAGATGGCAATGTTTGAGAGTACAAAAGACACACAAGGCCCAGAGGCAAACGCTATTAACATACCTCTGCAAACTCTCGAAAAGACTGAAGCCC
>JAYYHB010000253.1:0-2698 GCA_036157095.1 Pseudomonadota bacterium | reverse complement strand
GAACAGAAATCTCGAGTCATCGGCGAGCGGCCTCCCGATGCCGCGCAGTATAGGCGCTAAAGACCACCTTTCCATTTGAATGTTTAGATCGTAGTTATAGGCTACGCCTATCAAATGCCGAATTATGATTGTTTTTGGTAATGATAATGATTCCCATTTCGGCGCAACATGTGCGCTGCCTTTTGCGCGCAGGCCAAATACGCAGTTCATCACGAAGCCGGTATCTCACGAGAGGCATTGCACAAAAAGAAGCGTACAATCGCGTCCCTTTTTGCTCCAATTTTGACCATGGCCCACGATGTAGTGGCGGGTAGCACCCGCTATGAATTATCCCAACTGATCAAGCTCGCGCTGCCCTTGGTTGCTGCGCAGCTTGCGCAAATGGGCATGGGGGTTGTGGATACCATCATGGCGGGTCGAGTGGGTGCCCTCGAGCTTTCCGGCGTCGCGCTGGGAGGCGCGGTGCTCTGGCCCACTTTGATGTTAGTCAGTGGTGTTGTTATGGCGACCACGCCGATCATTGCCCAGCTTAATGGCGCGGGTAAAGAATCAGAGGTGGGCGAAGTAACAAGACAGGGTCTTTGGATTGCACTGGTTCTGGGCTCCTTGCTAGCACTGGCCCTGCAAAATGCAGGACCGGTCTATCGCTGGCTGGGTATCGAGGCGGATATCGTTGCGGTCACCACGGGCTATCTCGATGCGGTCAGCTGGGGCATTGTGCCGGTGCTGGGCTATTTCGCCATGCGCTATTTATGTGAAGGACTGTCCTGGACCAAGCCGGCCATGTTGATCGCCAGCGGTGGGCTAGTTCTGAAAATACCCCTGAACTACTGGTTCGTTTTTGGTGGCTGGGGTATCGACCCCATGGGTGCCAAGGGATGTGGCTGGGCTACGGCGCTCATCATGCTGCTGGAATTTATCGCCATTGCCCTGGTGGTGCTGTTATCTCGCATCAAGAGAGTGGGTCTGTTTCGAAGCTTTAGTCCGCCAAATGCCACTCAGATCGGCAAGCTCTTCAAGCTTGGTCTACCCATTGGCATGGCTACCTTCTTGGAGTTCGGATTTTTCGCTGTGGTAACCCTACTGATCGGTCGTCTAGGCTCAGAAACCGTCGCAGCACACCAAATCATCAACAATCTCAGCGGCCTCGTCTTTATGGTGCCACTGGGTTTGGGCATGGCGACATCGATTCGCGTTGGCTTCAATGTTGGCGCCGGGAATCTTGCAGCGGCGAGAAAAACCGGCTGGTTGGCCATGGCCACAAGCGCAGGGTTCGCTATCGTCTCTATGATCATTTTGCTGATTTTTGGCACGACTCTGATCTCACTATATACCGAGCAACAACAGGTGGTTGGCATTGCCAGTAGTTTGCTGGGGATCGTTGCCTGCTTTCTGATTTTTGACGGCGTCCAGGTCAACGCCATGGGAGCATTGCGCGGCTTCAAGGATACAGCCATTCCATTCTTTATTGCTCTCGCCTGTTACTGGCTCTTTGGGTTCCCTATTGCCTGGACGCTTGGTTTCGGCTTCTTCGCCGATTGGGACTACGGTATCCACGGCTATTGGATCGGGCTCGCGCTGGGCTTGATCGCCGCGTCGTTTGTACTCGGCCAGCGATTCCACAAAATCTCATCGGCTGCAGTGCGCCCGGCATGAGCGTATGGGTTCTACTCACCATTGCCGGGGCCTTCTTACAAAACTTAAGATCGTTACTGCAGCGGCAGCTGACGAAGGACTTATCGGTTAATGCCGCTGCCTATGTTCGATTCTTGTTTGCCTTACCCTTCGCTTGGCTATTTTTAGCCCTCTTATCCCAGGTCTCTGACGTATCTTCGCCAACGTTGGACCTGGAATTTTGGCTGTATGTACTTTCAGGAGCGATCACCCAGATTGTTGCGACTTCCGCACTCGTCGCAGCGGTAAGTGGTTCGCACTTCGCACTGGGTACTGCCTTGAGTAAAACAGAGGCGGTGCAGGCAGCTCTATTGGGCCTTGTCATATTGGGCGAGGGTGTTGGTTTAATGGCGCTAGCCGGCATAGGGGTTAGCTTGGTAGGGGTGTTTTTGCTCTCTGGCAACATTCGACCCAAGGATCTGGTTCGGGCTGATCGACGGGTGTGGTTTGGGGTGTTAGCGGGAACCTGTCTGGCGCTTTGCTCGATTTGCTATCGGGGTGCCAGTCTTGCTCTGCTGGAATCGACATCTGGAGCCAGCGGTTTTTTTCAAATCGTACTGGTTGCCGCCTGGACACTTGCCATCGCGTTGACGGTGCAGACGGCGGTGATGGGGATATATTTGCGTATTTCTGAGCTGGGACAGCTCACGGCAGTTGCTGACCGTTGGCGGCCCGCTCTTTTGGTCGGGATGATCGCCATGGCTGCCTCGGCCTGCTGGTTCACCGCCATGGCCATGCATAACGCGGCCGTGGTTCGGGCGGTTGGCCAAATAGAGCTACTGTTCACCCTGGTTACTTCGGTGTGGTTGCTGAATGAACGTATTTCGCGACGGGAGGTTTTTGGAATGGCCCTGCTGGCGGCTGGTATATTGATGTTGATCTAAATAGGGGAAGATGGATGAATAACCTGTTGCCAGATAACGACGACGTTTTGGTTTTCAAGCACAGCCAGGAGGGTGGCAGCGGATGGGGCGAGGTAGTATTAAACCGCCCAGGGCGCAAAAACGCCATTGTTGGGCCGCTG
>JAYYHB010000252.1:0-7973 GCA_036157095.1 Pseudomonadota bacterium | reverse complement strand
AGCGCGGTTTGCCAGTGCCCAGCATTCTTTGGCTGAAATTCAGTGATTGCGTAAAGTTCACCCGAGTATCCGCGGTGGTCGGTCGTGAAGAAACAAGCACCAGTGAGTTCATTTACCCTTGATTTATTTGATCTGATCCACCAATCCAAAAATCTATTGGCGCGCATGTCCTCTCACGAGGTTTTCGCGGTCTTTCGGGTTCGTCAAAACGGCCTCGAAACATACGAAGTAAATCTATCATTATGGATTTAATACGAACGGCGACCAGACATCCGTTAGCCATTGTTGCAGTCTTCGGTGTTTTGGAGTGGTGGGCGCCGATATCGGTCTTGCCAGGGTTGCTGAGAGGTTTTTGTAACCGCTTGCGGGTATGGCGGCTCGAACCGCTTATACTGTTGCCAACGTTAGCAAATTCGCTTGATGTGACTCCTGCAGCGGGGCCATATTTGAGCGCGATCATCGACAACTTTGCGATCTTCATTGCCGGTTTCGCTGTCCCATGCTCTCTATCGGTGATCGTTTCTAGGCTAAGGGATTGTGATCCCGCCGAGCCCGCTCCGGAGGAAAGTCGGCGAGACGTTGCAGATTAAGCGGCTTTTTTCGTCAGCCTTAGCTTTGGTCGTTGATAATTGCGTCAGGTACATCTATGTATTTGGCACGCAAATATTCACCGAGCGATTTCGCTTGTTTGTCGATCCGATGATTGGATGCTGCCCCAGTACCAAGAACACCCTTAATGTAAAAGTTCATTGCTTTGAGGTTGGGCATGTCATATCGCTCGACCTCGAATTGCCCAAAATCTGGCAACAAGCGCTTGAACTCCTCGACGGTAAGAAATTCATGCAGAAAGCTATAGGCCTCGTCGGTTTTAGCCCAAACTCCGCAATTGGCATTTCCTCCTTTGTCGCCAGAGCGGGTGCCAAATAGACGACCAAACGGAATCCGGGTTGTAGGACCCGCTGGTGCAGGCGGAATTGATGCTGGTATTTCCTGGTAGTAAATCTCCTCCATATCCAGGCGCTGAGTGGGCAGCACTTGTGTTGTTTTCCCGCCTAAGTGGACGCGCTCGGTTAACCGTTGGCTGCTGACCAGCGCCGGCCAGTGAATGATCGCTGGACCACCATTAAAACCTGCTGCGCCGCGACTAGTGTTGCCCGGTATGCCAGCTAAACCCAACTCGGTGGTTTTAGCGGCGAATATACGCCCAAATTTGCTGGGATCCTGCCCGGTGATGGTAACTCGCAGTGCTGCATGGGCCACCTCATTGTTGTCGGGATCCTCGTGATCGCTTCGTATCAGCTGTATATCGACGTCATCAAACTGCTCGCGACCGCCCATGTTGTGAAACACCGCGTCCAAGTATAGTTCGGCCTTTTTTTCGATATCTAAACCCGTGAGTAGTACCTCCATTGATTGCTTGTACGGGCCTTGGATGTTGAAGCACACCTTGTGCGTCGGTGGCGGACTGCTGCCTCGGCAGCCACTTACATAGACTCGATCCTCACCCACTTGCACGATCTGCATGGTGTCGAAATGAGCGATAACGTCGGGGTTGTAGTAAGCCGGTGTGGAAATTTCGTAAAGCAGCTGGGCCTTCACCGTGCCCTCTGAGATGAGCCCGCCGGTGCCAGGATGCTTGGTGATGGTGAAGTTCCCGCTGGCCTCAATTTCAGCGATGGGGTAGCCAACATTTCTAAAGCTTGGCACCTCCTCGAAAAAGGCATAGTTGCCTCCACAACACTGGGCCCCGCACTCGATGATATGACCCGCAGCCAGCGCACCTGCCAGGGCGTCATAGTCGTTGCGCTGCCAGTTGAACTTCCACGCCGCGGGTCCTATCACGACTGCGGCATCAGTGACCCGAGGGCAAATTACAATATCTGCCCCTTGATCCAGGGCTTCCTTGATACCCCAGCCGCCCAAGTAGGCATTGGCAGTCAGTGCCTTCTGATCGGAGTCTTTTAAGTGTTGTTGGGTATCGAGATTGGTGAAGGATTCGCCATCCGACTGCAGCTGATCCAGATCCGGCAGCAAGTTGTCGCCATCAATGTAGGCGACCTTCAAGTCGAGACCCAGCTCCTCGAGAATTTTCTCAACCTCAAGCGCCATGCTCCGAGGATTCAACCCCACGGCGTTGGAAACAATTTTGATGTTCTTTTCGTTGCAAAGGGCCGCTACATCCCGAACCTGCTTTAGGAAGGTGCCGACATAGCCGGTATCCTCACCGCGGGTTTGCTGCTGGTTGTACAAAATCGACATGGTAAGCTCGGCAAGATAATCCCCCGTGAGCACGTCGATGGGCCCACCTTCGACCATTTCCCTTGCGGCATCTAGCCGGTCTCCGTAGAAGCCGCTGCAGTTACCAATACGTATCACGTCACTCATGTTTTCCCCCTCGCTACGCGAGCCCGCGTAGATACCATTATTGGCTAGTTTTTGACCCAACGCGGTTTGCGCTTTTCACGAAAAGACGCCATCCCCTCCGCGCCTTCTGCCGATCGAAACATACGTGCGCTCCACTCGGCGGTTTCTTTAAAACCCTCCTCAATGGAAAGCTGAGGCACACGCCTCGCGAGCTTTTTGCACTCTTGAACAGCAATGGGTCCACCCAAATTGATCATGGAGATTTGTTCTTCCACGCTGCTGATCAACTGATCTTCTGGCACCGCTACGTGCGCAAGTCCCATATCTACAGCTTGTTGGCCATCGAAACGTTCACCGGTTAAAAATAGCTTCATACCGTGATGCACGCCTAGTTTGGGCAGGCAGACCACGGAGATAATCGCGGGTATTACCCCGATGCGCACCTCGCTGAAACTGAACTGCACATCGCGTCGAGTGACCACAATGTCTGATGCGCCGACCAAACCCAGTCCGCCCGCAAAAGCAGCGCCGTTTATTGCGGCGATTATGGGCTTGGGGCTCTCTATAACGGCAGTGAGTACGTCCGCGTAGGGCACCGCGCGTCCGACACCTTCTGAAAGCTGCCCGGGCGGACTCTTCAGATCAGCGCCGGCGCAAAAAGCTGGACCGTTGCCAGTGATCACAATCGAGCGCACTTCATCGTTAGCATTGGAGGCCATTAGATGATCGTAAAGCTCTGTCACCAAGACGGCTGACAGGGCATTGCGATTCTGCGGACGGTTCAGCGTAATCCAGGCTGCCCCGTTGCGAATCTCATAAAGGGTTGCTTCGGTAGTGCTCATGGTCAATCCTCTTCTGCCAATGTGACTAACAGCTGGGCGTTATCAACCTGGTCGCCAACGCCGACATGCACGAGTTCAACTGTGCCATCTCGCGGGGCGACGATGCGATGCTCCATCTTCATCGCTTCCAAAATCACTAACAAATCACCCTTGGCGACTTCGTCGCCGGCCGCAACTTCAGTGGCTAGAACAGCGCCGGGCATGGGAGCCGTCAGGCCGCCCCCGGCATCCACACTTCTGGGGTCGGGGTAACGCGGTAACTCGGTGAGCACGAGGTCGCCGTTGTCGCCGTGTACTAGCCACTGCATCGCATTGCGCTGAATGTCGAACTGCAGCCGCTGGCCGTTCAGAGCTAGGTCTATGCGCCCGTCACCGGCATGGTGAATGGCGACACTATGGCTTTCATCGTTGCAAATAACGTTGAAAGTACCGTCGCGCAAACTCTGGTAAGCCACCGTTAGCTCTGTGTCACCAACCGTGTAGGTCACTGACTGGGGGGGCATGGTGGAGTTGCGCCAGCCGCTCGGCATGGTGGACAGCACCTTGGCGGCCCGCCGGCGCCGGGCTTGGCTCTCCATGGCTACGGCAATGGCAGTTTGCAGGTGCTCGAGATCAGAAACCTCCCGCTGCAACGGCGGTTTTACTCGTTCGATAAAGTCTGTAGTGGTATCGCCAGCCAGATACTCCGGCGTGCGCAGAGTGGTCACCAAGAAATCGCGATTGGTGTTTAAGCCCGCAATTGCCGTGGTTTCCAGCACTCGGGCGAGCCTCCCCGCAGCCTCTCGTCGCGTCGGCGCGTGCACGATGACCTTGGCGATCATAGGGTCAAACTGCGTGCTGATTTCACTGCCAACTTCCACACCGGAATCAAAGCGAGCACCGCCAGCGGTAGCAGGCTTCCATACCAATACGGGACCCGGTGATGGCAAGAAACCCTTGGCAGGATTCTCTGCATATAGACGTGCTTCTATGGCATGACCGTTAATCGAAATATCGTCTTGGGTAAACGAAAGGGTCTCACCTTCCGCCACGCGTATCTGCTCGCGCACAAGGTCTTTGCCGATGATTTCTTCGGTAACCGGATGTTCGACCTGCAGGCGAGCATTGACCTCAAGAAAATAGAAGTCATCGTTATCACCCAGCAAGAACTCCACCGTACCCGCTGAGGCATAGCCGAGTTTCTTTGCCGCGGCGATAGCGGCATCACCCATGCGTGAGCGCAGAGCATCATCTACCGCGGGCGAGGGGGCTTCTTCGATAATCTTCTGATGGCGGCGCTGTATGGAACATTCTCGCTCATAACAGTGCACAAGGTTGCCGTGGTTATCGCCTAAGATTTGAATTTCGATATGTCTGGAGGTCGCCAGCCACTTTTCTAAAAACACCGTGTCGTTACCGAAAGAGGTACCGGCTTCGCGCTTGGCACCCTCAACCGAAGCCATCAGCTCGGCTTCGCTCTCTACTACCCGCATGCCGCGTCCACCGCCGCCCGCCGAGGCTTTGACCAGGACCGGATAGCCAATATCGGAGGCTGCCGCGACGATATCCGTGTCCGCGGTGATTTCGATGCCGGGTAGCGTCGGCACACCCGCTTCGTCCATCAGACGTTTGGCAGACAGCTTGTCCCCCATCAGGCCAATGACCTCTGGCGATGGCCCAAGCCATTTCACGCCAGCGTCGATGACCGCCTGAGCAAAGGCCTGATTTTCTGACAAGAAGCCGTAGCCCGGGTGGATCGCATCTGCGCCACTGCGCCTGGCAGCGTCCAATACCTTAGCGACGTTGAGATAGGTTTCACCCGTGCTCTTGCCGTTCAGCGCGATAGCTGTATCGGCCTCCAGCACAAAGGGAGCATTGACGTCACCGTCGGCATAAATTGCCACGGTGCTAATGCCCATGGCTTGAGCGGTTCGATTGATACGCCGCGCAATTTCGCCGCGGTTGGCGACGAGTAATCGGCTGATGGGAGTTATTACATGCGCCATGTGCCGTACTCCTTAGTGCCTTTGACCGTGTTGTTGTGGCAAGCCGACAGGGACATGGCGATGACCTTGCGCGTGTCGCGTGGATCGATCATGCCGTCGTCGGAGACCCGTGAAGTGGCGTACAGGCCCTTGGAGCGTTCTTCTGCCCAATGCTCTGCAAATGCCGCGCGCTTAGCGTCAGCCTCCTCATCAAATTCAATACCGCGCCGCGCCGCCGCCCCCTTACCGACAATAGTCATCACTCCTGCCATTACCGCCGGGCCCATGACGGCGATTTTGGAGTGCGGCCAAATGTAGGTGAACTTAGTGCCGAAGGCTCGGCCGCTCATGCCGTAGTTGCCTGCGCCATAAGATGCGCCAACGATGACGGTGATATGCGGAACAGTAGAGTTAGATACGGCGTTGACCATCTTCGAGCCGTTCTTTGTAATGCCGCCCTGCTCAAAGTCCGTGCCGACGATAAAGCCGGTAATGTTGTGTAAAAACAGCAGCGGCACGTCGATTTGGTTACACAGCTGAATAAACTGCGCGGCTTTTTCCGCGGATTCTGAAAATAGCGCGCCGTTATTGCCGAGAATACCCACAGGATAACCGTGCACGGATGCCCAGCCGCAGATGACTGACGGACCGTAGAGAGGTTTGAATTCCTCAAAGGCCGAGCCATCGACAACGCGCATGATGACCTCGCGAATATCCAGCGGGCTTTTAAGGTCCCTGGAGACCATGCCGAGTAGCTCTTCCTCATTGTGCACCGGCTCGGTGAAATCGCTCCTGGGTTCCGGGCCAAGTTTGCGCCAGTTCAAATGCGAGACGACCTCGCGGCAGATTCGAATGCCGTCCATTTCGTCCTGGGCTAAATAGTCTCCTAGCCCCGATATTTGCGTATGCATATCAGCGCCGCCAAGGCTTTCAGCGTCGGCATCTTCGCCTGTGGCCATTTTCACCAGGGGTGGTCCACCAAGAGATACCATGGCCTGGTTTTTCACCATGATGTTATAATCGCTCATACCAGGCTGATAAGCACCACCGGCGGTGGCGGCGCCAAAGATCACCGATACCGTGGGTATACGCATTTTCGACAGTTCAGAGATCTCGTAAAAAAGACGCCCAGATTCAGCGAAGTGATCGACCTCGCGCTGCAGTGCGGCTTCCGCCTCGGCGTTGGGGTCGCCCTTACCGTCACCGCTAGCGCCACGCAAATCTGCCCCAGCGCTTTCGACGAACTGCACATAGGGCATGCGATTTTCGCGAGCAATCTCAAGGCCACGCATCAGCTTTTTCGAGTTGAAGGGGTTGAATGCGCCGGCGCGTACCGATGGGTCATGGCCTAAGATCACGCACTCCACACCTTCAATAACGCCGATGCCAACCACAAAGCCAGAACCGATATCGTAAGAAGAGCGCCAAGCCGCCAGCGGGCTTATCTCTAAAAACGGTGAATCCTGATCCAGTACATGGGAAATGCGCTCACGAATTGGCATTTTGCCGCGCTTGCGAATACGCGCGACCGCCTCTTCGCCACCACCCTCAGCGGCCTCGTCGTACAGTTCTTGGAGCTGCGCCAAGGTCTCCAGCATATCGGACTTGTTGGTTTTAAACACCTCAGACCGGGTATCCAGCTTTGATTCCAAAACAGGCATATATGATTCCCTCTCCTAATGCCATTCGGCAAAAAACACCCCACCACAAAACAAAGCTCGCAGAATAAAAAGCCAGCCATAAGGTTTTTTTGTGGTAGTTTTTTCGATTCGTAGAAGGGGATTTACCGTGGCCGTCGAGCAAGGACTGCAGCAGCTTAAAAGCGCGCGCGCGCGGGACGGTATTTGCAAGGCGACCATCCAGCTGTTGGCCGAATTGGGCTATGCAGAGACAACAATAGCAGGCGTGGCCCAAAACGCTGGTTTTTCCAAGGGAGCCGTGCAGTACCACTTTCCGACGAAGGAAGAGCTGATTGCCGCAACGGTAGAACACCTGCTAATGCGCACGGTATCCAGTGCAAACCAGTCTTACGAAAGCGTCGACAGTGCTCTGTTGAATGCTTGGCAGCGCTTGGTAAATACATCGGCCTATCGTGCGCTGCTAGAGGTGCTCAACGCTGCTCGCATCGACCGCAAGCTGCGTTTGCGCATATCTGCCGAGTTGGTTGCCTGGGGCAAGAATTTGGATAAGCAGTCGTTGACGATCTACCAAAGTGCCAATACGCAACTGCCTAATCATGAGGGCGATGCTGAAGTTGTCATGCTGCTCAATATGACCCGCAGTTTTATGCGTGGGTTGCTGACCCAAGAACAGTACGGAGTTTCGCCAGAAGAGACGCTAACCTACGTGGCTAAGTGGGTTGAACTGATTGCGCCAATGCTGAAGTTGCGCAGCACCCGTATAAGCGATGGCGTCAAGGCCGTTACAACAACAGACAATATTTGAAAAGAACAGCAATAGAAAAGAACAACATTACAGAGGACGAAAGATGAGTGTGACACAAGCGGAAATCGCAGAGTTTGAGGAGCAGGCCGACCGCTGGTTCGCTGAGAACAAACCCGCCAACCCAGGCTTTATTTTGCCGGAAACCTTCATGGAGGTTGGTACCGATCAACAGTTCGAGTTCTTGCGCGACTGGCAGCAAAAGGTCTACGAAAACGGCTATGTGGGTATGTCTTGGCCCAAGGAGTATGGCGGTCTGGGTGCGGACCAGGTGTTTCAGGATATCGCCACCAAGGCTATGGCCAAACATCGGGTACCGTTTTTGCCCAATACCATTGGTTTGAATTGGGCAGGGCCGCTC
>JAYYHB010000251.1:0-3233 GCA_036157095.1 Pseudomonadota bacterium | reverse complement strand
GGTGACGCGCTGGGTTTGCGCCGCCAGATAGCCCATGGCTGACGGGGCATCAAAGGAATAAGCCTCAGGCACCCAGACAACGTCCAGACCGGCTTGCTCTAGGTCTTTGATCTCTGCGACTGCCTCTTTGAATCCGCCGGCATAATTGATCAAGGTAGAAATCTTCACGGAATACTCCAACTATTTGGGTTGCCAGATTATGGCGACTTCGGCATCGTCTGTGATAGACATTTCGCCTTTCCTATTTTTTTGCTGAGGACCCTTTGCGATATGAAGAAGCGTAAAACGCGGCTTCTATCCTGTGGCATATTTTTGCTGCTCATCGCGTCGATGACGGCGCGAGCGATAGATATAGAGCCCTTTGTGCAGCAGGCAGCACCGAACTTAATAGGTTATCTGCAAGTGGATACCATCAATCCACCGGGGAATGAGTCTCGGGGGGTTGCTTACTTGGGCAATTTGCTAGATCAAGCTGGTATCCCATACGAGAGCGTCGAATCTGCACCTGGTCGCGGTAATTTGTTGGCGAGGCTAAGCGGTACGCCAGATGCTGATGGCAATACCCAGCCAGCTCTTGTACTGCTCCATCATATCGATGTGGTTCCCGCCAACGCCGCTCACTGGTCAGTGGATCCGCTCAGCGGCGAACAGGCCGATGGCTATATTTACGGCCGTGGAGCGATCGACACCAAGGGCCTTGGTATTGTCCAGCTGCAGGCTTTTTTAGCCTTGGCTGCAAGCGAGCAACCCCTAAATCGCGATGTTTGGTACATGGCTACGGCAGACGAGGAGGCCGGAGGCTTTTTTGGGGCTGGCTGGTTGATCGAAAACCGGCCAGAGCTGTTTGCTGATGTGGGCTATCTGTTAAACGAAGGCGGCTCCGGCCGGCGCTTTGAAGAGGGTGTAGCCGTGATGGTAGAGGTTACACAGAAAGTGCCTCTATGGTTGCGCTTGACCGCCTCGGGACGGCCAGGACATGGTTCAGCGCCCCAGGTCACCACCTCGGTGACTCGCCTAATACGCGGGCTGGAGCGCGTCCGGCAAACCGAATTTCCCGTCAATGTGGTGCCCGCAGTTGCGGCGATGTTTGAGGGGCTTGCACCCTATCAAGATGCCACTAATCGCGGCCAATACGCGAATATTGCTCAAGCCGCTAACGACTCAAATTATCTTTTAGGTCTGCGTTTGCAGAATCCTGGTGCCCACGCCCTACTCCGTAACACCTGCTCAATTACGCGGCTGATCGGCAGCAGCAAAATCAACGTCGTGCCGGCAGAGTCGTCTGCAGAGCTAGATTGCCGACTTCTGCCGGATCAAGACCCGGAACAATTTCTGGCCGAGCTCAGACAGATCATTAACGATGATCAAATTGTGATCGAAAAAATAATGGGCTTCACGCCAGCAACTAGTCGCACGGATACGCCGCTTTTCCGCGCCATAGAAATTGTGGCGCGCGAACAGCACGGAGCACAACTGATACCGACGGTTGCCGGAGGCTTTACCGACTCGCACTTTTTTCGGGACTTAGGCATCACCAGCTATGGTTATTCGCCCTTTGTCTTTGCGCCATCGGAGTTTACGGGTGTGCATGGAAACAACGAACGCATCAGCGTTGAGAATGTGACCGAGGGAGTTGTTACTCTTTATCAGTTGCTGACGGAATTTACCGTCAGGCGATAGCCCTACCTCGCCATATCCGACAGTGATTAAGGAGAGCCATGGAAATCAAAGAATCACAGTACGACTTTTCTGAAATGCATCAGCGGATGCAGTTTTATGTCGACGCAGGCATTTTGCCCTGTTGTGCTACTGCGGTTTTTAAAGGCACGGATCTGGTGGACCATCAGACCTTTGGATTCATGGATCTCGAGACCCGCGAGCCGCTGCGAGACGATGCAATTTATCGCATGGCGTCAAATACAAAGCTGGTGACATCGGTTGCCCTTATGATGCTCCAAGAGGAGGGTCTGTTTGAATTAGACGACCCGTTAGCCAAATTCATACCAGAATTTGGAGAACTACAGGTGTTGCAGCCAGATGCAGCGACGGCAGCAGACGTCCACCCAGCAAAAAATTTGATCAGCATTAGGCATTTGCTTAGTCATAGCGCTGGTCTTAGCTATGGCTTTGTCGAACCTGACTCTGTTATCGATCAATGCTATTTGAACGGTGGCGTTAGCGGTCTTGGGGAAAAAGATATTGACCTAGAGGAGCTTTGCGCCGGCATCGCCAAACTACCCCTAGCTTTCGAACCGGGGACAAGCTGGCGGTATTCTTTCGCAACAGATGTCTGTGCTCGTTTGGTCGAGGTGCTCTCAGGCCAGTCTTTTGATGCTTTTTTGCGACAGCGCATTTTTGATCCACTGGGCATGGTGGATACGGACTTCTGGGTTCCACAAGAGAAAGCACATCGCCTGATAACCATGTATTCACCGGAGGATTTATTCGACCCCATGAAGCCTGGCTTAAACAAGGCAGGCGACGTGATTACGGGACCGTATCGTGCCCGCCCGAAAATGTTGAGTGGCGGCGGTGGACTCGTTTCTACGGTAGCCGATTACTCAGCTTTTTTGCGCATGATCATTAACGAAGGGGAGTGGTCCGGAGCGCAATTACTCAAGCCAGAGACTCTGAGATTAATGCGTAGCAATCACTTGGCTGATGGGGTACAGGTCGCCTTCCCCATGTGGGCTATGCCGGGTACTGTTTTTGGACTGGGCTTCGCCGTTAAAAACAAACTTCAGCCCGATGACCCGCAAGCGGCCCTGGGCGAGTACCATTGGGGCGGCCTGGCAGGCACACATAGCTGGATGGCGCCTGAAGCAGATCTCACCGGATTCTGCCTAACGCAGCGTATGCCAGGATTCTGGCATCCCTTCAGCTCTGACTTTAGGTCGCTGACGTACGCAGCGGCGGCTTGACCTGGTGAAAGAGCGCAACCATGGCATTGCACAGCGGGTTAGTCGATAACGCCGCTGCTGTATACAAACGAAATTTCTGGGAGAACGCATGTCCGACGTTATTGAGCGAACCACCGGAGAGAAACCAAAAACTGGTCTTAGCTGGCTCTTTAAATTAGGAACCTGGGCGTTGACATTATTGTGCTTTTACTTGGTTTTTAATCGGACAGAAGCCACCGCCGCCCGGGAAGGCCTGACCGTCGCAGAGTATTTGTTGCGCTTTTTTCAGGATGCGGATTGGACGGCCTGGTTAATGGTGATGATCCCCTATTC
>JAYYHB010000250.1:0-5903 GCA_036157095.1 Pseudomonadota bacterium | reverse complement strand
GCTCGATGCCACAGAGACGCAAACCCATTGGCTACTCTTTGGACTGGCAGTGCCGATCAGCTGCGTCGCGCTTTATCGAGGGTATCAACGACAGCCTAATCTGCTGACCGTTTCCACTGGAGTCCTGGGTTTAATATTGATGCTGCTGGCTGTACTTCACCTGCTGGGAGAGGAACTTGAAATTGTTTTAACAACCCTAGGTGTTGTTTTGGTGATGGTGGCCCATATTCGTAACTTGCATGTCGGCCATGATCACGCCGGCGAAACTAGCTGAACCCGCACACCCAAGTGCTTTATGGAGATCACTATGAAATATGACAACATACTGCAAACCATCGGCAACACGCCCATCGTCAAGCTCAATCGGATAGCGCCTGAGCATGTCGATATGTATGTGAAAGTTGAGTCCTTCAACCCCATGGCGTCCGTAAAAGACCGACTGGCTTACGCGATCATTAAGGATGCGCGGGACAGCGGCGCGCTGAAGCCAGGGCAAACGGTGATCGAAGCCACCAGTGGCAATACGGGAATCGCGCTGGCCATGGTGTGCGCTGTAATGGGACACCCCTTTGTTGCCACCATGGTCGAGACCTTTTCTATCGAGCGTCGCAAAGTCATGCGCGCACTCGGTGCCAAGGTCATTTTGACTCCTGCAGCAGAACGCGGCAGCGGCATGGTTGCCAGGGCACAAGCGCTAGCAGAAAAACACGATTGGTTTTTGGCGCGCCAGTTTCAAAACACCGCCAATCCGGATTTTCATGCCAGCACTACGGGGCCAGAAATCTTGCGAGACTTTGCCGGTGAGCGTTTGGACTATTGGGTGACGGGGTGGGGTACAGGCGGCACCTTGTCGGGCGCGGGGCGCACTCTCAAGGCAGCCAGGCCAAACATTCAAGTCGTCGCTGCTGAACCCGAGCAGGCAGCCCTACTGTCAGGAGGCGAATGGTCACCGCATAAAATACAGGGCTGGACACCAGATTTTATTCCGGAAGTTCTGGATCGAGACATCGCCGACCACGTGATCCCCGTGAACGAGGATGAATCCATAGCCTGCGCTATGCGCCTGGGTCGAGAAGAGGGCATCTTCGTGGGTATCTCGGCTGGTGGCACCCTGAGTGCATCGCTAAAAATTGCTGAACAAGCGCAACACGGGACCGTCATCGTGACCATGTTAGCGGATACCGCTGAGCGATATATTTCAACGCCCCTGTTCGCTGACATTAACGAGGGCTCTGATGATAACTGGCTAGCCCAGCTGAACTGACGTAAAGACTCGCAAACTAAGCCGGCAACACTAGCCTTGCTGCTATCGCCTGGGTTGAGCGCGTCAACTCGCGGCGCGCGATAAAGCGCCGCATCGCTTCAGGGTCGGACTGGCGAGAAGTTTCCCAAGACGTAAAGTCTGGATACCACGTTAGCAGATGCAGCCTGCACTCTTGCGACGAAGAAATGGTTTGTGTGGGAGCAAACAGACCCATAGGCTCGGCGCTGTAGCCCTTAGCTCCCTCAAAGGTTTGCCATGCCGCACTGGATAGAGACACGGCCTCATCTAAGTTCTCATAGGGTAGCCAGAAATCCCGGAATACATAGACACCTGGACGCGTAAGCGGCGTCGAAGACAGCGGACGTACAGTGGCTTTGACAATCCACTGACCTTCAACCTCACAATCCCTCGGCGGCTGCCAATTATCCTCAAGCTCAGGATGGGCGCTGACGATAATTAACTGATGGGCCGCCAATCCAAATACGCCTTGCCAAATACCCCATAGAGTTGTTGTTGGATGATCGGTGAAACTCTCTCTGATTCGGTCTGCCCAAGCCTGCAGATGTTGATCCGGGCAGTTCATGATGCGCTTGGTATAAGTTTGGTCGCTCATATCAGTAGCCTGCGTTTGCCAAACGCGGACTATCGCAGCATTGCCGGGTAGTCAAGTTCAGCACCCCACAGCACTTGAGCCACGCTTGCATAGCGCGATTCGTTGACGAAGCCGTGATGACGGAGCGTTTCCATATCGCGATTGATACGATCTAAGGGGTGGCCTCCCTCGGTCATCGTGGTACCGGCAACACTTCCCATGAGCCGCACAACCTCCGCTGAGGTTTGTACTGCATGCGTTCCTGCCAGATAAAGGTCTGCTCGATGTTCGGGGGTTGCCTGTAAACCGTCGAGCGCGCGCTGCCAGGTTATTTCCAGAGCGTTATAAAACATCAGCCTTGCCGAACGATACAGCGCCAATGCCCGACCAAAGTGGCCTTGCGCCATATGTTTTTCCGTCAGCTTGCTGGCGCCACCACCCGGTGTCTTGGTTTTCACCAGCGATGCAACTTCGTCAATAGCCTGTTTTGCAAGACTCAGCGCTACTGGAACGTAGGTGGCAAAAACAATGCGTGATGGACACCGATATAGGGCGCCATGGTAGTAGGCGTTCACTGGCGTCTCAGGTTGTGCCGGCGATACAACCTGCAGTGAGGGCACAGTGACACGGTCGATCAGTACATCATTACTGCCCGAGCCTCGCATACCTAACGTATTCCAGTTGTCTTTCACCTGGCATTTGTCGATGGCGATCACGGCGTTATGCATTTCATTGTCGATCATCACTGGCGACATGATCCACTCAGCAAAATTGCAGCCGCTCACAAATCTTTGCGTACCAGATATTTCTACGCCTCCAGAGACGTGCACACCACGCAGCGGCGTATGGCCGCTGGCAGCGATAAGTCGATCTGGGTTGTCAGCCCAAAGCATTTCGACCAGCTCCGCAGGCCACTTGGCAGCCATGAGTTTGGCAGCATTAAACACCATGACGTGCCATGCAGCTGCGGTATCGGCGTCGGCTACTGCTTCACAGACTGCTGCACAGGTCATTGGGCTAACCTCGTCACCACCGAGTCCCTCGGGCAAGCACAACCGGGGAATGCGTGCTTCTACGATGGCGGCAAAGCTGTCTTCATGGAGGCGACAGGTTTGCTCAGACCAGCTCGAATGTGCCGCCACACGCTCTTTTACCGCTGCGATACGCTCCAGCGCTTGTTGTTGTTCACAAAGCACTTGTTGTGCAGTCATTGTGCCCCCTATCTCGGCAAATACGTGTAGCTTTAGGTTGCCTTCGTGCTAACAATAGTGACACACAAGACCGCCGGACTCAGCATCCAACAGGCTGGCTACATCGATACAACCTGCTGTTGTCCAACTGCCGATGACTATTGGCATTCCTTTTTGCTGCCCGCGACATGATCTCTCCAGAGGCCTACCAATTTAATTGCTGGTTTTGCGAAACGCTAAGATGTTGAGATTTATGGACTTTCACAAATTGAAACAATTTTTGCTGCAAGTGCGGCTTTTCATCCGAAAAAAGTTCTGTATCCTGACAGTCCTCACCAGCTGTAGCTGTACATGCATACAGTAATTTTCCTCGGCAGGGCAATTGCATTGATGTAGCGTCAGCTCAGCTGGTTGAGACCACTCTTCGCCCACCGATTCCGTCAACCTATCCTTGACGAAAGCCCTAGACAAAAGTCTTAGCCAATCGTCCAGGAGCTTGTCGTTCTAAAGTGCGGGAAATGCAGGCAGCCGCTCACTCCAGGGATAGGACGCGTCACCAACCGCGAGAAATTCTGGGTTAAGCAGACTCTCCTTGGTGTTATAGGCCAGTACTTCACCATCTGGGGTATAAACACCCCCACCCGCCGCCGTCAGCACTGCTTGGGCTGCCCCAATATCCCATTCGCTTGTCGGACCAAGACGGGGATAGACGTCAGCGCCACCTTCAGCTAACACACATAGCTTAAGGGAACTCCCAACAGAACGGCGCTGACATTCGGTAAATTGGGATGCCAGCTCGGTAAGGTATCCCTCCAATCGCTCGCCGCCGTGGTTGCGGCTTGCAACCACCCGAACGACAGATTCTGCATCGTCATAGCCCGTTCCAGACAACGCCTGTCTGTCGCCATTGACGTCCACATAAGCGCGCCTTCTAGGATCACTCTGGTTTAAGTCGCCGACGTAAATTTTTTGCTGTACCGGCACGCCCACAACACCAAAGACGGCTTCGTTAGCGTCGATCAACGCGACATTCACCGTGAATTCTCCGTTGCGGTTGACGAACTCCTTGGTGCCATCTAAGGGATCCACAAGCCAATAGCGGGGCCACTGCGAGCGCTCGGCAAAGGGGGGCGGTGCGGATTCTTCGGAGATAATCGGAATATGGGGTGTCAGGGATTGCAGGCCCGCAACGATGACATGATGTGATGCCAGGTCCGCCTGGGTCAGCGGCGACTCATCTTTCTTTGTTTCAATTTCGAAGTCAGTCTCGTACACCTTGAGGATGGCAGCGCCAGCCTCCTCGACGATCTGGGTTACGCTCTCCACCCAATCTTGCGGGATAGCATGGTCCATAATTAATCCTCGTCGTTATCAAAGTCGTTTGCATAGTTCTCAAACACTGCTGCACAGCAACTGTGGCAAACATAGTGTCAGTGCTGCGATCGCGCGGGCTTCGAAGAATTCTTCGTGTTCGAGTAACTCATCGATTTTTTCTAGTGGCCAAAGCACTAGTTCTGGAGGCTCGGGCTCATCGCCGGGAAGTTTATGAATGTAGAGATTACTGGCCATCACCACGTTAATGGTAAAACCCATGTGCCCTGGCGCTATGCTAAGGCGCTTCACGAAGCGAGTGTCGTTGGCAGCAAAACCAACCTCCTCAGCGAGTTCTCGACTCGCTGCTGCTTCTAGACTCTCCCCTGGCTCTGCAGCACCCTTTGGCAAGGTGAGCTGAAACTCATGAAAACCCGCAGCGTATTCTCGAATGAGCAGCAGCTCGTCGTTGGCGTTTACCGCCACCACGATCACTCCCTGCTCCCCGATCGCAGGCAACCGCTCGTAGACGCGCTCGACACCATTGCTGAATGTTAAGTGCATCTCTTCTATCTTGAAAAACCGACTCTGGGCCACAGTTTGAGTCTTACGAATGATAGGTAACGGCATGAGAATTCACACTTAAGTCAGTATATCGTGATTATTATAGGCGGCTTTGATCGGCAATCGTGGCATTTCGTTCCACTGCTAGAGCAAGCCGCGCGTTTCGGTCAACGTCAACTTATAGCAAACTTCGCAGAGGGTACCTCTCTTCCATGAACGTCAATCGAGATCACAACTTGGTGCCCTGGGACACCATCGATACCGTGCTCTTAGATATGGACGGCACGCTTTTAGACCTCAACTACGAAAATCAGATTTTTTCACACCTCTTACCGTCAGCCTTTGCGGACTATCACGGTCTGACCCTTGAAGAGGCGCGCCAGCAGCTAAATGACCACACGGCGAAACTCAAGGGCACCATGGACTTTTATCGGTTGGATTATTGGCACAAGGCGACAAAGGTCGACGTCTTAGCCCTGCATGAGCAAGCTGCAGATCTGATCAGCTTTTTGCCCAGTGCCGAAGCATTTTTGAAGGTGCTGTCAAAGCACGGCAAACGCGTTTTGATCGTCACCAACGCAGACCGGCAATCCTTCACGATCAAGGATAGAGCGCTGCAGTTGGCAGCGCGTGTTAACGAAGTGATATCCAGCCACGATCTTGGCTCACCAAAGGAAGATAACGCCTTTTGGATATGGCTAACGGAACAATTTGACATTAACCCCAAAACCACGCTGTTCGTAGACGATACGCCGGGGGTGCTCAGGGCCGCGGAGGTCTTTGGTATTGCTCATACCCTTGCTGTTGCGCAACCAGATCAGAAGCGTCCACCTCGCGACATAGACGACTGGACCAGCTTTAAACACTATGACCACTTAATTGCGGAGCTGGGATGAACGCCGTGCGAATAGATCGATGGCTGTGGGCGGCGCGATTTTTCAAAACCCGCTCCTTGGCTAAATCTGCGGTAGAGGGCGGCAAG
>JAYYHB010000249.1:0-3376 GCA_036157095.1 Pseudomonadota bacterium | reverse complement strand
GCGGGTGGGGCCGTTGTATCGGTTGTTGTCATTTTCCGGCCGATACTGGGATTCGAGATTGGCATCCTCGAAGACCAGGGGTGCATCCAGAAAAATATCTGCCGATGTAACGCCTCGGCTGAGTGCCGAGCTATAAAGAAATGGCTTGAAACCCGACCCGGGCTGACGCTGAGCCTGCAAGGCGTAGTTGTATTGATTGCGGTAGAAATCGTAGCCACCCACCAGGGCGCGCACGGCGCCGCTTTGGGGATCCATTGCGATCAGTGCACCCTGAATATCCGGCAGCTGAGTCAGACGCCAAGTGGGTACACTCCCCGTGTTCTCAGATCCAGATGGGTTTACGCGTACGACGTCGCCTACCTGCACGATATCGCTCATCTGCCGGACTCTAGGGCCACGTTCGTTTACTGAGATATAGGCCCTGGCCCAACGACTGTCGGCCAGCTGAAGCTCGCCAAAGCCGAGGTCTCTTGCCATTACTAATGCACTCTGGTCCTGAACGCGCAGCACCACGGCAGGAATTTGCTCTTCATAACTGTCGAGCTCGTCGAGGCGTTTCTGTAGCTCACGAGTAAGATCCTCGCGCAGACTGGTGGCACGCTGGAGAGGAGCCTCTTCTGTAGTGGCCGTGGCTGTTGTATCAGCGCTGTCTGGTCTAATGGATTTGGCAGACGATGAAAAGTGCTGGTTGATTTGCGTTATCAGGTCATCAGGCATTTGTGGCTCATGCCCTCGGTAACCATGGTCGTGATCGTACTTGATCAGTCCTCGGCGTAAGGCTTGGGCCGCCTCGCTCTGCCGCTTGGCATCTAGCGTGGTGTAAATTTCGTAGCCGCCGGTGTACAAATCCGACACCTTGTCCATCATTTCTTGGCGGACCCACTCCGCCACGTAGGGACTTGGTAGGTCGAGTTCGCGCGCATAAACCTTGGCGGTAATAGGGGAAGCGATGGCTTCGCTGTACTCCTGGCGGGTAATGGACTCTTGATCGAACATCCGGTTGAGCACCTGGTTGCGTCGGCGCAATGCCCACTGTGGACCGTTGATAGGATTGCCCGCTTCTGGGCGCTGGGGAATGCCGGCCAGCATGGCGAGCTGCGCAAGCGTTAGCTCTTCCAAGGATTTGCCGTAGTAGGTGACCGCAGCAGCTTGCGCGCCATAGGCTCTCTTACCGAAAGGGACGAGGTTGATATACAGCTCTAGAATTTCTTCTTTGGTCAGTTCTTGCTCGATCTTCAGTGACAGCAACATCTCCTTAAATTTGCGCATAAAACTGCGCTCTAACGTAAAAGACACGTTACGCGCTAGCTGCATGGTTATTGTGCTGGCACCGCCCAGGCGATCGTCGTGGATCCCAACCATACGGGCGCCTAGCTGTACCAGGTCGTTGGCCAACGAGATGTAGTCGATGCCGCTGTGCTGATAAAACCGCTTGTCCTCAGTGTCGAGAATCGCGCTGATGAAATCTTCGGGCACGTCCTCGATTGCAACCGGAATCAAGCGTCGCTCACCAAATTCGCCAAGCAGCTCACCATCTTTTGCATAAATACGCAGTGGAGCTTCCAGTTTTACGTTACGAAAGGAACTCGCCTCGGGAATTTGCGGGTCGAGGTAGATATAGGCACCGGCAAGGCCGATCACTACCGCGCATAGAGCCGCTACGCCAAATACTGCAAAAAAGCGCAGCACAGGGAATTTAGGTGAGGGTCGGTTCATTTGGCCGGATTAGGTAACCAATAGAAATCGAAGGACGATTTTGAGCATAGCAAACCCAGTGTTTTAGGACACTGTCCACGGCACCATCATCAAACATTCGTACA
Organism: Pseudomonadota bacterium; assembly: GCA_036157095.1. GTDB lineage: Bacteria > Pseudomonadota > Gammaproteobacteria > Pseudomonadales > Azotimanducaceae > UBA4421. The sequence continues at coordinate 1,556 of JAYYHB010000249.1, read as the reverse complement.
CCAACAGATATTGGCTTACAAATTTTGGGGCATCCTCGGGTTCTTATCTTGGAGTCGCTCTAGCAGTCTGGAGCCCTGTATCCAACGGGCTGTTGGTTACGGCTTCTTTTGTTAGAAAAATCTGGATAGCGTTCGAGCCATAGGTTAAATCCATAGGACTGTCTGATGCTTTTCTGAGGGGCAGCAATCCGCCTGCGCTAGGGCTCGGCGTCGAAAATGGTGAAACCTTGGTGTTGGAAAGGATATTGCCGGAGGACTGGAACGATGCGAAACGCAAAACACCGATATTGGGGGACCTGCCGCTGCTGCGGCGTTTGTTCAGGCGCAGAATTACGCGACAAGACCAGCGAGAGCTGCTGGTTTTTGTCACACCCACATTGGTGAGCCGAGTGTCCATCGACCAACCGCGGGGCCAGCCGCCTTATCGCTCGCCGTCCAACCCCTCGGTCGTCGATTCACTTTTGAAGCCCGAGTAAGCCAGGGGCGTGCTGAGCGGGGATATTTTTGGGTCTCTATTCACGGGTTGGATTACACTTGCACCATGAGCAAACGAAGTATCTATTTAGTCGGCCTTATGGCGGTGGGCAAGAGCACGGTTGGACGCCAGCTTGCAAAAATGTTGGATATGCCCTTTTTCGACGCGGACCATGAAATCGAGAATCGCACCGGGGCAGAAATTTCCTGGATATTCGATGTGGAGGGTGAAGAAGGTTTCCGGGACCGAGAGGCGGCAGTGATCGATGAGCTGACACAGCAGCAAGGCATCGTCCTGGCCACCGGCGGCGGCGCGATTCTGCGCGAAGCAAACAGGCGCCATCTTGCGGCTCGGGGTATCGTTGTTCATCTAGATAGCTCAATCGAAAAGCTGATTGCGCGCACGAGAAGAGACACCAAACGCCCGTTGCTGCAGTCACCGAACCCCGCACGCACTTTGGGAGAGTTGAAGCGTAAACGCGATCCGCTCTACGCGGAGATAGCAGACTACCGCGTCATGACGGATCACCGAGGCGCAGGCGTTGTGGCGCGTAAAATTTTAAAGGTGTTGGATAAAGAACACTGCATGCAAACGCAGGTGTCCTCGTGACTGCGAGTGTAGAGGAGTCAAACCGACAAACACTGCAGGTTGATCTTGGCGAACGAAGTTATCCCATACATATTGGCAACTTGGGCATCAGCCAACCCGCAAAATTCGCGGAATTGTTGAATCCCATGATCACCGGCCAGCAGGTCGCAGTCATTACGAACGAAACTATTGCGGCGCTGTATCTGGATAAGGTGCTTAGCGCTCTTGGTCAACGGCAGGTAGATGTCTATCAACTGCAGGATGGCGAGGCCTATAAAAACCTTGCCAGCTTCGAGGCGATCACAACGTTCCTGTTGGAAGCGCGCCATAATCGCACCACCTGTTTGATTGCCTTGGGCGGTGGTGTTGTCGGCGACCTTTGTGGTTTCGTCGCAGCAACATTTCAGCGTGGTGTTGATTTCATACAGATCCCAACCACATTGCTCGCTCAGGTGGATTCGTCGGTGGGTGGAAAGACTGCGGTCAATCATCC
>JAYYHB010000248.1:0-2900 GCA_036157095.1 Pseudomonadota bacterium | reverse complement strand
CCGCCAGTAATTAAGATGAGGTGAGAAGACAGGCCTATAAAGAGCCGACTGACCACGAGGGCAACAAACACCAAAGGGCCCAACTACCCAAAGCCCTCAACCCAAGGGCGGAACCGCTCGAGGCTCTCGAGGTTAAAGGCGATACCCAGCTGCTCCTGTGCCCGCCTGCCAATCATCAGGGCAAACGCCAAAGCCGCGACGAAGAAAAACCGGCGGCGCCATCTGGATATCTGGACGCTATTCACCCCAACTGCTTCACAAGCAAATCAGCAATTTCCGGGTCATTTAATTCGACCAGTAGGCAAATTCATCCTCGGGCTGATCTGGCTTTGCAATATCACGGTCAACGTTTATCGCCGTAGTCAACCCCCATGGCCAGCGGGATTCCGCCTGCTCAGCTTTGTGTTTTGCCAGCGCATCGCGCAATCGGGACGCTACGTCGGAGTTTTGTGCTAGCAGGTTTTTTCGCTCGCCATCGGCTTTTAGGTCAAATAACCATTCTTTGCGCTTCCCGCCTTGCGGGGCGCTAACGATAAGCTTCCAGCGCATATCGCGAACGGCTTGAGCGGCACCAGAGCTGAAGAACAAATAGTCGTGAGGGGTGCTGGTATCACTACCAGTAACGTAGGGGATAAGATCCACGCCATCCATAACGCGGTCCGAAGGCAAGTCGGTGTTCCCAGCTGCAGCGGCCGTTGCATACATATCGAAGTGATGCACCGGCGCCTCATAGGTTACACCAGCAGGCAGTTGCGCAGGCCATCGGGCCAAAAAAGGCACGCGTATACCACCTTCGAACAAAGTGATTTTCCAACCACGATAGGGGACATTGACGTTAGGCAAACCAATATAGCCTGCCCCTCCATTGTCGGATGTAAACATAACCAGAGTGTTCTGATCGAGGCCATTTTCCTTGAGCGCTGTCATAACTCGCCCCACACCACGGTCTAGAGATCGAATCATTGCTGCATAAACGCGTTCTCGATGGAGCTCAACGTCAGACAATGCGTCGTAATCCTCGCGTGTTGCTTGCAGTGGTGTATGAGGGGCCCAATGGGCAAGGTAGAGAAAAAACGGCCGGTCTTTATTTGCTTCGATCACCCTAACCGCTTCGTCGGTGTAGTAATCGGTTAGGTATTTAGTCGGTTCAAAATCCGGCCCACCGTTAAAGCTAGCGGCGAATCGCAGCCCTGCCCACAAAAAGCGGTCGATCGGATCAAAATCTTGTCGCGCCTGAACTACCCCTTCATCATCCCGTAGTCCGTACAGGCCACTGGACATCAACAGGCTCTCATCAAATCCCTGATCATGCGCGGCCATACCGTTCGAGCGGCCGAGGTGCCATTTACCGATATGCACCGTGTGGTAACCCTGCTCCCTCAGCAGCTCTGCAATCGTTATCTCTGAAGGCGGCATGCCCATTTCATCGAACGAAAGTTCATTTTCTGCGTCGTTAAACACACTCGCGGGTTGCAATGGACTATCGCCGCTATCATCCATTACTCTCAGCACTGTATTCATGCCAGGTGGCGTGGGCGTGAACTCAAAACCAAATCGGGTACCGTATCGGCCACTCATTAACGCCGCGCGAGATGGCGCACAGGTCCCATTGGCAGCATAGCCCTGCGTAAACGTAACGCCATCAGCTGCCAGGGCATCGATATTGGGTGTTTGCGTTGTAGGATTTGGCCCGTTCATGGAAATGTCGTTCCAGCCCAAATCGTCGGCCAGTATCAGCACAATATTGGGGGGTCGTTCACTCGGATCCCGGCCGTCGGGCTCGGCGCCCGCAGACCAGTTAATTGTTTGGTTCGGCCCAACCGTTGACTGATCACCGATTGCGCGGCTGACGCCGTAAAGTACGATATCAACCCGAAAGATCCAAGCCGCACTTGCCAATATGGCTAATACGATGCCAGTTCTCAGCATCCACCCCATTTTTGTCCCCTCTCCTTTGAGCCCGGTCCCACCTATGCGGTCTAGGATGCCTGCCCCTTCATGAGCCAAGCACCCACGGGCTCTACCAACTCAATATTGAGCTGACCTGCCAAGCCCGCTTCGCGATGCAATGCGGAAGCTTGGTACTCGGGCGACATCAACATTTCCAGCATCGCCTTGCGCGAGGGATACATAGCAATCGCGGCGGAATCCCAGAGCTCTTCCACTTCCCCAAGCATGAGTCGTTCCACGCCGGCAGAGAACATGGGTGCGCCTCCCACCTTCTGCAGGTGAGCTACCACCTCTTGACCGTATATGGCATAGGCTTGGGCGCCACTGAGATCAGTCTCTCGACCATCCGCGTACTCAGCCTCATCTTTAAACTTCAGCAAATTCAGCATGTAGATCGGCCCTTCCCGACCGGGCTCCATAAAGCCCTCCATTTGCTCCTCGGACGGTATAACCCTGTTAATGACTTCCATCTCGCATCCTCCTTTCGGCGAAGACCATTTTTCACAATAACCGCAAGTAATGTCTATCATTATTTGAGTTTTTGTCAGCTCAAATCACAGCATGGCCACAATCCTAGGTTCACCCAATGCAAAGCAACTACGCTTACATTAGTCTGCGTGGCCCGATGCTTAAGACTCAAGCCGACAATCAAAAACCCGCGAGCTTCCTGCGGATTCTGCTCTCGGTCTCAGCCTTGATATGGCCCATGACAACGCAATCAGCCGTCGGCGCTGAGTTGCCCAATGCACAACGAACTCATACAGGCCGGTCGCACTGGCTGACCCTTGAGGGCGAAACCCGGGCCCAATTCGAGACCCTGGACGGTCAGTTTCGCGCCAATGGCAAAGGGGGCGACCAGCTACTGGCACTGCGGACGCTGCTCCGCGCAGAAGCACGCTTGCCGAGGAGCACCACTCACCAACCCAACTCGCCCGTGATCACCTGGGGTA
>JAYYHB010000247.1:0-10515 GCA_036157095.1 Pseudomonadota bacterium | reverse complement strand
GCGAAATCCTCACGCTCGGTAACCAGCTCAAAGGCACGCTGGAAGAAGAATTCATAGCTCTCTCCGAGAAAAACCTCGATCACTTGGAAACCGTACAGGTTCGTAAAGTATCCCTACTAGAATCGATTCAGGCCCAGTGGCCTCAGGATGTGGATACCGGTGCAGAGGCCGACACCAACTCCGATCTGGACACCGACGATCCCTCAGATCCGCTTTGGGATGAGGCACGAAGTCTCTTGAACGAGTGCAAAGAAGCCCATATTCGCAATGATTTGCTCTTGAAGCGGCAGCTAGAAGTAGTTCGCACAGTGCTATCATCACTGACTCAGCGCAGCGCTGACAATCACAGCGCCCTGTACGACAAAATGGGACGCGTGCGGCGCAAACGCTAAGCAGGTCCCTGCCGGTCGGTTAGTACCTGGGGCGTTTGCCCTTTTAGCCAGTAAACCCAGGACAGTACCGTGGCAACCGCCACATAAACCTCTTCCGGAATTTCTTGCTGCAGCTGCAGGTAGGAAAGCGTTTCGGCGAGTACCGGATCCTCCGCCAAATGCACCCCGGCAGCCTTCGCAACTTCGATGATTTCTTCAGCAAAAGCCCCCTGCCCCTTCGCCACCAATATCGGCGCGCGCTCCTGATCGTAGATCAGGGCAACGGCTTTCTTCGCTTCAATATCGTCTACCTCCTTGGGCTGAAGCACATCGTCCGCAAAAGACCATCCAAAGGGATTCTCGCGTTTAGGCATCTATAGATACTCCTAACCGTTGTTGGCCATGATTCACGCTACCGGCATCTCGAGGCACAGGGTAAATGGCTAGTCCCGCCAGGGTCAGGCCATTTTGCGACAGCATCGCCTCCAGCTGCCCGCGACCTGCTTGAGCCAGTTGATAGAAGCTTGAATCTGGCAGCCACAGACGCAATCCCAGCTCTCCTGCAACAGACACCCGAGCATTGGCCGCCATGGACACAGATGGCGTCAACCCTACCTCCAAGTCAACGGTCCAGGTTTCTTGAGCCGCGCCTTCAGAATCGGAGTTTTTGTGGTGTTGGAGGTCCAAAAAGACCGGATATTGATCGGCGAAGGAGATCATCCAAGAATAGTGAGAACGCCCGGCAGACTGCTGAGCGAGGGAATCGACCTGCCGGGCTTCAAGCTCGTCGATGGCACCAGAGATCGAGGTGGTTTCCATTTGCCTTGCCTGCATAAGCGAACGCAGTGTTAAGAGCATCGACTTCAGACCAGGCAAAGCTTGATTTGGGTTTAAGCCAGCCTGATGTTCGGCAAAAAGCCCGGTATTTTGGAACGCCTGTCGCAGCGTTGTACTACTTAACTGGCGGGAATCTAGCAGCAGGGCAGCCAGGGCACTGCGCAACTCGGGACTACCCACTTTTTCTGCCAACGCGCCCAGCTGTCCCGGCGCGAAGAGCTGCAGCAAATGAAAGCTGCCTACATGGTTCAGTAATCGGGTAAAACGACCGTCGGCTTCAACTCTGCTATTTGCTGCCGCCACACTAGCTGCCAACGCAGGATCCGTGAGCGTTAATATAGTTTGACCCGCAATCATGCGCACGAGCAGCGACACCTGACCCGTTGGCAAATTCATACGGTCTGGTAGAGGCAACTGCTGATTGCCAATCAAAAGAATATTGCCGTCCTGGCGCTGGGCGACAATTGCAGTAATCGTTTCACCCGCCCGCAGACCGAGCGTGCGAGCTTGTTCTGGTTCGATACGTACACCTGCGGCAGCACCCTCAACATAGACCGTGTTAGGTCGGGGCATCATATTTACGCCTTCTGGACTGAGCATGGTTCCTCCAATCTGCCTCGGCACCGTGCGCTCGGTGAAGGCCCAATATTGATTAGGTTGGTTTGTCGGCGGCTGGCTAGCTAACACTCTTGCCGACCCAAAAGCAGGGTGCGCCGCGATGCTCTGGCTTCCCGCAGCTAGTGTTTGCATCGCTGAGCCGGCTGCGGCCTTAGTTATTGCAGGGGTTTGAGAGACCAGCGGTGCCAACGTTGCACCCATTGTAGTCGCCTGGGGCTGTGAAGCCTGCATTGAAGCGGGGACTGGCCTCGCCGGTATTTGCTTAGAGTCGCTGGGTACTTTGGGGGCGCTCAAACCGGAAGCATGATTCGGCCGAAAGGCTGACCCAGCGCCTGCTCCGGTACTTGCTCCTGCTCCTGCTTTTGCTGAGGATGCCAGTATGGCGCTAGCCAATCCTGTGGTTATCGCCGCACTTCGGGCTGCAGGTGCAACCTGCTGAACCACGGGCAACCTGAGGCTCTCGATGAATCGAGGACCCGCTTTTGGCCACGCCTTGGGTCTCGCTCCCGTAGTCGATACCGTGCGCTTCAGTTGTATTGCGATGCTTTCGAGCAAGGTTTTCACCCCTTCGCTATCCGAGCCCGGCACTTGGCGATTAACCAAGGCCGAAGCGTTCGGGCCAGCGCCAGGTTGCGATGGTGGAGCGACTTTCGCTTGCGTAGGCGGTGTATTGGGCTTTGCGAGCTCTACACCTGTCTGAGTTGTCGGAGTTTTTAGCTGTTCGGCTCCCATGCCCGTTGGCCCGGACACTGGCGCTGGGAATGGTTGGGCGTTTATCGTTGCCTGAGATGCAGGCCCACTACTGACTAACCGGGCCGTTGCTGGATATTGCAACGCCCGAGGCGCCCTAGGGGTACTGAATCCAGCCTTCATGGGGATTTGCACTCTCGCGCTGCGTCGAGGCTCGGCGGCTTTCGTCGGTAAAAATCACTTTCTTAATGTCATCGGCTTCCGGTACCCGCAGCCGCTTGTTGGCTAGCAGCCAGTTTGGGTTAGAACGCATGAAGGCATGCGGGTTCGCCCGTACAAAGGCCCGGCGTAAAATGTTTCTGCGAAGCGGTGAACTGCCAACCGTTTGATTAATAATCTTGTCGAGATAGTCACCCTTCTTAACGACATAGGTGCCATCTGGAGCGACTTCATCTTCCTTAGCCAAAGCCGCTGCTTCCTCTAGCTGTCGTTCTAAATCAGCAACCATACGAGACAGGGCATCGTCGAGTTCGGCTTCATCAATTGTCTCTTCGGCTGTGGCTGCATTGCTTTTGAGCTTCGCGAGTTCCGAGCTATCAATCAACTCGACACCCAGCGTTGTGCATCCTTGCAGCAGGTAGATAAGCCCAACACAACAAAGATACCGAGCAAAAGAACTCATGACCGACAGGAACACATATGATGATGAAGAGTTGTGCATGGAAATTTCCTACTTCTGATAGTGCTTGCCTACAACGCCAAGGCGGCCATGGGGATGGCCATCATCTGGCTAGCGTTCAGGTCGGCAGCTCCAGCATAGATCTCCAATGTAGCATTTCTAGGCGTGACCCGAACTACCCGGGCCAGGCTGACGACGCCCATTGCACTCTCGAGACCGCGAGCATTCAGGTGGCGGCTCGTGGGCAGGATCGCCAGACGCTGTCCGACGTAGATTCCGGCATCATATCCGCCATTTAGGGTGAGTTGTTCGGCGTTCATCGCCAAAGTCAGCGCTGTTTCTCCATAGCAGCCTATGCCCGCGCTAATTTCTACTAAGGCCTCTTTGAGCCATTGCGCCAAAGTCTGATGCGCTGATTTCGGCAGGGTTAGCCAAGCTAGTTGGTCTTGGCTGGATTGTCGGGTTGAGCCTACAAAAACAGACGTCTCAAGCGGTAACACATTGCCTTGTGCAGTTATCAGGTCTGCCTCCACTTGAACGCGCATGCCCGACCGCGCCGCTCGCCAAAGCCCAACGCGCTGTAGTGTCGACGGACTTTCCTGGGCCGATACACGCAAGCGAATCTCCATGTCGGCGGTCCTCCTCGGACCGTCTGTCATGTAGCGATGGTAAGCGGATTGTCGAGTACCAGCGCTGGTCCTGGAACGCACAGGACCTGTGATCAGAGTCGAGACTCCAGTCAATCGGTTCTCGTCGTATGCCGCCTTGATTTGATCACGAAGTAGCGTAGCAGCTGACCGAGCGATATTGGCTGTTTGGGCTGAGCCGCTAGTATCGACCGCAACTTTCAGGCTCAGGCGCTGGGGTCGCAGCGGCTGCGCAACACAAGCTGCATTTTCTGCCGGGTCCTCTGTGGTGCCAGAGGCGTAGACCAGTTCTGCCATCTCTCGACCAAAACGGTCCCGGCGCAGGGTCGGCCGCAGTCGCTCTAGCTGCACGTCGCTAAATATCATGACATCTTCGCCCATGGCGCCGTCGCTATTGGTCCAGCCACTAGCGGCAACCCGGACTTCGCGCTCCATCGCGAGGGCGAGGAACGCTTGTTTGAGCTGCCGGAGCTGCTCTTGCGAGTCGCCCTCAACCAAGCCTTCACCCGCATTGAGCAAGCTTAACTGGCGTACCCCAACGAGATAATCGGATTCAGCAGCAGATGGCAACGAGGTCGCCAACAGTAGCAAAATAAAGATGCCTTTTAGGGTGTAGTTGAATCCAGATAGTCGAGGGATTTTGGCCATGACCGCACCTTTCACCGACGCCTAGCGGCCAGCGCTAGGTGTTTGGAGGTAATTTCGCACCAGTTCGTCGATGGTGCTTTGAGGCAGGGCGAGCCTAGTCTCGTAAGTCTCCTCGCCAACAGGAGTAATGCTAACCACACGAGCACCATATATGACTCCTTCGACCCGGCTTTTTAGGTGATCATCGGTTACGGACATATCCACCATTGTGCCCGTGGCATTGACATACTGACCATAAACTTGCTCCGCCAAGGAACGGTACGCATCAAGCTTAGATGCTTTTATGGCCATGAGCCGCTGCTGTGCGGGCGTTTCGCCTCGCTGCGAGGCAATGACAGCATAGCCAGTGGCTATCAAGCCATCGGCTTCCGAAACAGGGTACAGATTTTGGCTACGCTGTGGCGTTGCACACCCGCTCATGGTTACCACGAGCAACAGTGCCAAAAGCAAGTAATACAAGCTTGTACGCCGGTGGCATAACGCTGAATTGTGCATACCCATGATTCGATCTTCCTTTTCGCCAGTGTCTCTAATGAAAAGAGTAATTATCGGCCCGCAGGGCTTTCGCCCAGCAGGTTCATGCCGCCGAGCTCTGGCTCCATACGATCCTTCCATATGATCTAACCATCGGTTAATCGCCCCAGATCTTGAATAGATCGCCTCTTCGAAGCATCGCCTCGCTCAATTTAGGCACGCTTTGTGCACAAACCTCCATGAAACACGAAAGCGCAGGCTTTTCGACACACTTTTTTAATAAGTAAGAGCTTTGAGCGGTTTATATGGCGACCTCAGCACTCAATCTGTCAGATCTTCGACAGTTAACGGCGAATATGCCGTGGACGTCACTGGCTATGCCGGTTGCGGTCATTCTTATTTTGACTATGCTGATTTTGCCTTTGCCACCGTTGGTGTTGGATTTTTTCTTCACTCTCAACATTCTGCTGGCGCTGCTTATCATCATGGTGGCGCTAAACACCGCCGAGACTCTTCATTTTTCGTCCTTTCCTACCATCATTCTCTTTGCCACCATGTTGCGCCTTGGGCTGAATGTCGCTTCAACTCGGGTGGTCCTGCTCGAGGGGCACCAAGGTGGGGATGCGGCAGGCAAAGTAATTGCAGCCTTCGGTGAATTCGTCATTGGCGGCAACTACGTTGTCGGTTTCATCGTCTTCGCGATCTTAATGATCATTAACTTCATCGTCATAACCAAGGGTGCGGGCCGAGTCTCCGAGGTTATCGCCCGCTTCACCCTTGACGCCCTGCCCGGTAAACAAATGGCCATCGATGCCGATTTAAATGCTGGCGTGATTGATCAAGAAACCGCCAAGCAACGCCGTGCTCAAGTTGCTCAAGAGTCAGACTTCTTCGGGTCCATGGACGGTGCCTCCAAATTTGTTCGCGGCGACGCGGTTGCGGGCCTATTGATTCTTATCATCAATCTGGTCGGTGGACTGTTGATTGGTTTGCTGCAGTACGAGATGACGCTCTCTGACGCCGCCCGTGCTTACATTCTGCTGACCATTGGCGACGGCCTGGTAGCCCAGCTGCCAGCCCTGATCTTGTCCTTGGCGACCGCTATCATCGTTACCCGAGTGACAACCTCCGAGTCGACGCCAGACCAAGCCAGCAAACAGCTCGCGAATCCGTTGGCCTTCTATATAGCCGGCGGCATTTTAACCATCATGGGCATGGTACCTGGCATGCCGAACATGATTTTTCTGATGCTTGGTGCCATTGCGCTAGGACTTGGCTTCTTCCTGCATCGCAGCTTTAGCGGTCTTGAGTACAAAGCACCGCCAGCAGCCGGGATTCAGACCGACACTGTGGACCAACCTGAGGATCCCAACCTGCTGGAACTCGGCTGGGATGACGCAGGCCAGGTAGATGTGATCAGTCTCGAACTGGGCTACGGCCTAATTCCCATGGTCGATGCCGATACGGGCGGAAGACTTTTGAACCGCTTAAAAGGGATCCGCAAGAAGCTGTCTGCGGAAATGGGCTTCCTACTGCCCTCCATTCGTATTCGGGACAACCTCGACAGCGCGCCAGACGCCTACCAGATCGTGATTAATGGATCCGTACGCGGCGTAGGTGTGATTGCCAATGGTAAAGAAATGGCCATCAACCCTGGCAACGTGCTCAGTGAAATACCCGGCGAGCCCGGCAAAGATCCGGCATTTGGGTTGGATGCAGTTTGGATCGAGCCCAGCGAGCGTGAATATGCGCAAGCCGTCGGCTATACCGTCGTGGATGCAAGCACAGTCATCGCAACGCATTTAAACAGCCTGATTAAGGACAACGCCGACGAGCTGATGACCTACGACGTCGCGCAGCAATTGATCGACAAGATTGCCGAAACTTCACCGAAGCTCGTTGAAGACTTTATTCCAGAAAAATTGACCTTGGGAACCGTGGTACGAGTGCTACAAAACTTGCTCAGAGAGCGCGTACCTCTGCGCGATATGCGCACTATCCTGGAGACACTGTCCGAGGAGTCAGGTCGCACTCAGGATGCAGGTCAGCTATGCGCCTTAGTACGCCCCAAGCTGGCGCGGCTAATTGTTCAGGACATTATTGATCCCGAAGAGACCCTGGCTGTCATGACCTTAGATCCAAACCTTGAACAGTTGCTCACTGACTTGGTGTCTCGAGCCAACAGTTACGATGAAATCGCACTCGAGCCGACGTTAGCCGAAAGCTTTTTTGCTTCCATTCGCTCGACCATCGAGGAACTGGAGCAACAGGATTTACCCGCAGTACTGGTGGTGTCTCCGATTTTACGACCGTGGCTCGCCCGGTTGCTGCGACGCAGCACCAAGGACTTAACGGTGCTGTGCTATACCGAAATTCCCGATGACCAACCCATCAGCGTTGTGTCTTCCATTGAAGTTAACGAACGAGAGGATGAGCAGGGCTAGATTCTGCCGGTAAGACTATGGAACTAAAAAGATTTGTTGGCGATGACAGCAAGGCGGCCATGGATCAGGTACGCGCCGAGTATGGTGAAGATGCGCTGATTATTTCTACCAACAAGATCGGCAACAAAACCGAGATGATTTGTGCTGTTGAGGAGCCGCCCACCGCTGAGTCTGTCAATCATAATTCCGTGCCGGACAGCGAGGGCCTAGACATTAGCGAAGCCACTTCGACGGTGGCCTCGTTACTGAATCGAGTTGCTGCCAACAACGACTCTGCGACGCAGGGCAAGCGCGGCAGCTTGAAAGAGCGTATTGCTCAGGAGTTTGATAAGGAGCTGACCACTGCCTTAGCCGAGGGCAAGCAAAATAGCGAGCCTCGCGAACCCTTTGTTCCAGCTAGCAAAAAAGCGCCTGCTCCAGAACAGCAATACGACTCTGACCGGTCACCGGCGGCCAGCAAGGCCATGCATAGCATGATGCAAACCATTCAAGCAGACCTTGCTAGACTGAGGAAGCAACTTGAGGAGCAAGCCGAGGTACAGACACCCCTGCGTAGGGCTCAGTTGGCCATGGCGTCGATCAATCAACGCTTCCAACAAAAGCCGGGTGTCGGTCGCGTAGCCGAGCAAGTTGATACCCTGATTACGAGTCAACTATCGCAACAGCGGGACTGGCAGGGCGTACATGCTTTTGTTGGTTATCCTGGCGCGGGTAAAAGTACCGTCATCGCCACGCTAATTCAGCAATCACTCACTAGCGACAGTCCGACGAATACGGTGGTGATTTCTCTGCAGAATGAAGAAAAAGCAACCACTAGCCATGGCGGTGCGCCCGCGGTATTGGTCAACAGCGGTCTAGCGCAGCTCTGTCAACATCTTGGCATCGTCTATCTACAGGCAGCGAACCTGGATCAACTTGGAGAACATGTGACACGTTACCGCGACGATCATCAAGTGTTGATCGATACTCCAGCGACGCTGATACAGGATCCGGTGACCCTAGCAACCCTAATCACCGAAAACGAGATTTTGCCTCATCTTTGCCTTGCTGCGGACGCAGCGCCCTGGATCATTGATAGCCTGACGGAGTCCACTCCGTGGATCGGTGCCTCCGTACTGTTAACCCGTTTCGACTTGGCCGGAGATCTTGAATCAACACTGTCGGCGCTTGAAGCGCGGAATGCGCAGGTTTCTGCCGTCAATGGACATCTGGTTGATGAAGCAGCGGAACGGCTTGAAAAAGGTAAATCCCCCAGTACCTTAGAGGAATAATCTATATACTCGTTGTTAACAGACCGTGATACTTTTATCCCTATGTCTATATCGCAGTCGCATAGCTTCACCCGTATTGTTGGCATCGCCAGCGGAAAGGGGGGTGTGGGTAAAACCACCATTGCCGTGAATTTGGCTTTGGCACTTTGTCAGCAAGGGCTGCGCGTCGGCCTGCTAGATGCGGATTTAGGCCTTGCAAACTCACAAATTCTTCTCGGCGTCAGCGCACCCTTGAACGTTGGTAACGTCTTCGATGGCCATAAAAGTGTTACCGATGTGACGGTCGAAACACCCCATGGGCTTCTGCTAATACCCGGTGCTTCTGGGAATCAGTCTTTGGCGAATATCACATCTGTGCAGGCCACGTCGCTTATTGATCAAATTCTGCAAAGCTACCCGGATCTCGACGTCCTGATTATTGATTCAGCGGCAGGACTGTCGAGTGCCAATATGAGCTTCTTTGATACCTGCGCACTGCGGCTGCTCGTAATGCAAGATGAGCCTGCCTCAATCGCCGATGCCTATGGCCTGATCAAGCTAGAAAGCCGTAAAGATAGATTGGGCAGCCTATTTTTAGTGCCCAATCGCGTTGGCTCTGAGCTGCTTGGGAAGGCCCTTTTTGATCGCATGAACGTTGTATGCATGAAGTTTTTAGAGGAGCCCGTTAACTACCTCGCCAGCGTCCTTCAGGACGAACTGCTGGGGCGGGTAACGCGCAAACGAGAAACTGTCATTGTAGACCATCCCAGCAGCGCCGCCGCCCGAAACTTCACCTTGCTAGCGGACGCGCTGATGGCCCAGCTACATTGCAACGATGTGCCGAAGGTTATCTGATCGTGGCGAGTATCGATGCCTATGAGGAGCAAATCGGAGGGTCAGAAGTCTCCATCGGCCAGCACTATACCCTTGTCAAGCGTATTGCCTTTCATTTGCGCACCCGACTGCCAGCGAGCATCGCCACAGATGACCTGATACAAGCAGGCATGGAAGGCCTAATTCACGCACAGCGGGCTTTCGAGCCATCTCGCGGCATCGATTTTGAAATGTTTGCCAAAACGCGCATTCGCGGCGCCATGCTGGACGAGGTTAGACGTATCTCCTACTCAACCCGCTCTGCAATTACGATGAAGCGTGAGCAGGATCAGGCAATTGCCACCCTGAGTAAGGAGCTTGGACGACAACCTAAGAGCGCTGAGGTAGCGCAGTATTTGGAAAAAGATATTGCCGTTTACGAGAAGGAACGACTGATCGCTGAAGGCGTCGATGTTGTCAGCTCTGACGCAATGCCAACTAATTACGAAGAAACCAGCGAGCTTGAAGCAGGTCCGGACCAGTCCCTAGAAAAGGCGCAATTAATTACGGCTCTTGCCGATGCGATCGAGCAGCTACCTGAACGTGCCCGTATAGTGCTGGCTTTGTACTACCAAGAGGAGATGAACCTTAAAGAGATCGGTGCAATTCTAGAGGTCAGCGAATCGCGGGTTAGTCAGATTATTTCGGAAACAGCAGGTAAACTGCGCTCGCTCATGGGCTAGTCAGCGACCTGTTGCTCAGCCGCGGGTTTCCCTGGCGAACTCTCGGGAATCGCACGCAAATCAATCACTGCAGGTGTTCGTATGGGCCTATTCAAGGGCATAAAGCAAACTAAGGAACGGCAGAAAGCGAAGTCATTTTATGACAGCTCCTCCTCTTTGCCGCCAACATCTCGCGAGACCAGAAAGCTTAGATCTGTGCTAGGTAATCGCCTCACGGCTTTTATCGATCTAACCTTTATCGATGGCGCGAAGCGCACCCAAGCCTATATTGAAGCAGCGGAAGCCGCCCTAGCTCAGGGAA
>JAYYHB010000246.1:0-3949 GCA_036157095.1 Pseudomonadota bacterium | reverse complement strand
GACACACTGCTACCAGATGTGCACTTTCCTGCCGAGGCACCGCCAGAACTGATTGGATATCGGGCGCTGATGGTGTCGTTTTCTGATCTTGCGGCAATGCGCGGGGTGCCTAAATACTGCTTGGTATCGCTGTCGATTGATAAACCGCAGCTCGCCTTGGGTGCGCACTGGTTGGTCTTGCTTGCCCGCGGCATGGCCGACGCCGCCAGGGAGCTTGGGGTATACGTCTGTGGCGGGAACTTGACCCGGGGTCCGCTCAACATTGCCATCAGCGTCCATGGCGAAGTAGCGCCCCAACAGATATTGCGACGATCAGGGGGGCTACCTGGTCAAAGACTAGCGGTAACAGGTGCTCTCGGCGCAGCGGCAGCCTGTGTTCGCAGGGGTAAGCTGCTGCCGGCGGATTCCGGAGCGTTAACCCCTTTGCAGCGCGCCTACTATCGACCGCATGCTCGCTTCGATGTACTCGCGATAATCATGCCAGCAACCGCAGGCCTGGATATTTCCGATGGGCTCAGCCAAGACCTAGGCCACCTCTGCGCAGCCAGTGGCTGCGGCGCGTCGCTGCAGTCTTCGTCCATTCCCATCGCCGAAGGTGCCACCCTGGAAGACGCCTTATTTGGCGGGGACGACTACGAACTGTTGATAGCCAGTGACGAATCCCTGCCCGGCACCTACCCAATTGGCGTGCTGACCGCAGAATCGGGCCTAACCTTGGATAGCGCGCCGCTAGCGCCGAAGGGTTTTGATCACTTTGGCGAGGAACGATAGAGCATGTTGACACCGCGCGATCTGACGCGACCCTCAGTGCTGTGGCTGACTGCAGGAGGACTGGGTTTTCTGCGTCCCGGGCCCGGTACCTGGGGCTCGCTGGGCGCCTTGGTGTTTTGGTGGTTCTTGCTAAGTTCGCTGACTTGGCAAATTCAGCTCGGCATTGTTGCCGCCTATTTCTTGTTGAGCTGGCGGCTGTGCAATGGCGTTGTCGCACGCCTAGGCGTCAAGGACGAGCCGCAAATCGTCGCGGATGAAGTGGCCGGTATGTGGTTGGCACTGGTTTGGCTGCCGCAATCCCTTGGCTGGGCGCTCGCAGCCTTTGTGATGTTTCGCCTTGCCGATATTTTCAAGCCCGGACCCATTGGCGTGCTTGACCGTCAACTGCATAGCGGATTGGGCATAATGGCAGACGATCTGCTGGCTGGCGCAGTTAGCGCAGCATTGCTTACACCAATGGCCGCCTACTGGCCGATGTAACCGCCTTAATGACGGCGTTTAACGGAACGCTCAGCTAAGTTGGTCAGGAGTTCTGTGGCTAGGTCCGCTTCCTTTAGCAAGGCCAGCGCCTGAGTCAGCAAGGCTTCTGCACGCTGCTGAGCACCCTCTAGCCCCATCAGTTTTGGGAACGTGTTCTTGTTTAAAGCATCATCGGAGCCAGCCGGCTTGCCAAGGGTTTGCGAACTTTCGGTTACATCGAGAATGTCATCGACTATCTGAAAGGCCAGACCTATACGCTGACCAAAGGTGCGCAGCAGGGCCAGCTTAGGATCGTCGGGTTCGACTTCCGCGCAATAGGCACCTATAACCAAGGATGCTTCGATCAAAGCCCCAGTCTTCGCGCTGTGCAGTGCTTCAAGGCGCGCTAGCGATAGATTC
Organism: Pseudomonadota bacterium; assembly: GCA_036157095.1. Classification (GTDB taxonomy): domain Bacteria; phylum Pseudomonadota; class Gammaproteobacteria; order Pseudomonadales; family Azotimanducaceae; genus UBA4421. The sequence continues at coordinate 2,299 of JAYYHB010000246.1, read as the reverse complement.
TCGCCCTCGGCGGCGATATCCAGGCACTGACCGCCAGCCATGCCCGGCCATCCTGCTGCGGTAGACAGAAGGGTGATGCAGCGCAGCTTGGCTGCCTGACTGAGTCCCGGTGCCTCAGCGAGCGATTGGAAAGCGAGTGAATGCAGGCTGTCTCCAGCCAAAATTGCGTTAGCCTCGCCAAAGGCAACATGGGTTGCAGCCTGACCGTGGCGTAACTCGTCGTCGTCCATGGCCGGCAGATCGTCGTGGATCAGTGAATAGGCGTGAATGAACTCAAGCCCGCAGGCCGCTGGCAGAGCCGCTTTGAAGCTGCCGCTAAACGCTTCGCAGGCAGCGCAAGCCATCAGCGGACGCAAGCGCTTACCGCCACCGAAGACCGCATGACGCATTGCGTCAACCATCGGCTGGGCTATGTCTGAATGTGTCGGAAGCAGTGCGTCTAGGGCGTCAGCAATGTCGTCTTTGACGCCTGCAAAGAGGTCGGTCATTCGTTTCCTGAACCCAGTTCTTCCAAGGTGTCAGCGTCTGTGAGCGTTTTCACGCGCAGCTCGGCTTGGCTTAGTGCTTCTTGGCATTTGCGGGTGAGCATAACGCCACGTTCAAAGGCCTTGAGCGAATCATCGAGGCTAAGCTCTCCGTCTTCCATACGCGAGACAAGCTCGTCGAGTTCTGCCATGGCCTCTTCAAAAGTCAGCTCGTCGTCGCTGGTTGGGTCTATCGTTTTGCTCATGTCATGATTTTACCGTGCTGGCTTTCAGTTATCAGTTCTACTACTCCTGGGTCAACGGTTCGCGTTAATTCTTATTTTTTGTTCAGAGCCCTCATGGCAGCGGCGAGCAAATCAACTTTCTCGCGAAGTGCGCCAGGTGTTTGTTCGCCGGTTAAATTCAGCATCATGGTGTTATGGGTCGACGCTGCATACGTCTCCCACGTCGGTTGGTCGCGCCGATTAGGATTGCCTGTTTTGGCAAAACCGGTCCAGTAATCGCTAATTCGATTTGCCATTGTAAGGTCGTCCTCGTTCCAGAAGTCACCGGTTTTGCCGACATTGTTAAAGACAAAGGCAAGATCACCGGAATGATAAGCTCCCGCGCTACGCGGCCCGCCAGGCAGGTGGAGATTTGGCTGATCGGCACGATATATTTGATAGGCTGGCGGCACATAGTCCATAAAATACAGGTAACTAGGCATGCCAATGGCCGCTTGATAGGCCGCCCATCGGCGCATGGGCAGCGCCATGAAAAGATCTGTTTCAATACTGCGCTGGGCAAGTCCAGGGCTGATCAGCCTTTCTGCTTCGTAGGCCTGTTTGATCGGTGTCGCCAGCTCGTCAAAGCGTTGGTCTAGGTAGGCATCGAACTGGGACTCGGTGAGACCCTCATTCAGCGGCAGAAGCTCAATGCCTTCGTTGGCCAGGAAGCCAAGCAGCACCGGGATCTTGGCTTGTTTGCCCTTGGCGAACGTTGTCTGCGGAGCTTCAGGCATGACCCATCCGTCGATGGCGATTAGCCCCCCACCGCGATCCCAGCCGCTATCCGTGGCTGCTGCCAATAGCTGGTCCGAGTCAATCGAGCGTAGATCCTTGGCGCTGATCTTTGCTTGATCCGGTAACAGGAATTTAGCGAGTTCGGTGCCCCGCGCTTCACCGCTAGGGTCCCGGGAATAGCGGTTAAAACAGGCCGCGGACTGGCCAATGGCCTTATGGAAAAGCCCCTCTGCCAAGGGTGATGCCATCAGCGCGCATACGCTCATCGATCCTGCGGATTGGCCGAAAATAGTGACATTGGAGGCATCGCCACCAAAGGCTTCAATATTGTCCTGTACCCATTGCAAGGCGGCTATTTTGTCAAGCAGCCCATAGTTGCCGCTACTGTCTTTGTCGGATTCAGCGCTCAGCGACGGATGCGCTAAAAACCCCCAGGGCCCAAGGCGGTAGTTAACAGTAACCAGCAGAACGTCTTTGCGTGCCAAGGCTTTTCCGTCGAAAAGTTCAACATGGGCAAAGCCGCCGGTATGCGCGCCACCATGAAACCACACCATCACTGGCAGGGGAGCTGAAGTCTCAGCCTTGGCCCAAATGTTCAGGTACAGGCAGTCTTCGCTGCGCTCAAATTGTCCTCGACTCCACACAAAGGCGTCTTCGCTAAAGGCTTGGTAGCAGGCGGGGCCAAAGCGTTCCGCGCTTTTTACATCCTCCCAGGGCTCCACGGGCACCGGCGGACGCCACCGCAGATCGCCCACTGGCGGCTGCGCGAAGGGTACGCCGCGAAAGACCTGTATGCCTTCCTGCTCGTTCGCC
>JAYYHB010000245.1:0-3229 GCA_036157095.1 Pseudomonadota bacterium | reverse complement strand
GACGCGGAGTTCGATTTACTCTTCGATGAGCTAGTCGCGCTTGAGCTGGCTTATCCAACCCTGAAGACAGAAACATCGCCCAGTCAACGCGTCGGGGCACCGCCGCTCAGTCAATTTGACAAAGTGAAGCATGCGCGACCTATGTTGTCGCTGGATAAGGCGACGACGCCAGACGAGCTAGAGCAGTGGATGCAGCGGTGTCGTAATCGCTTGGGCGATGCTGAGATTACGTTTACTTGCGAGCCCAAGATCGACGGTGTGGCCGTTGCACTCGTCTATGAGCATGGGAAGTTGACCTTGGCTGCAACCCGAGGGGACGGCAATGAGGGCGAAAATATTTTGGCCAATGTGCGCACGATTGGGGCGATTCCGCTGGCCCTAGAAACCAGCGCGCCGGAGGCAATCGGGGTGCCATCAAGGGTCGAGGTGCGGGGCGAGATCTATATTCCGCTTAAGCGTTTTGAAGCGTTCAATGCCGGGGCTCTTGCGAGAGGCGACAAGCCCATGGTCAATCCGCGCAACGGCGCTGCGGGCAGTTTGCGCCAATTGGACAGCAAAATTACGGCCAGTCGACCTCTGACAATGTACTGCTACAGTATGGGCGGAGCTGAGGGGGCGTGGCAGCCTAAAACTCAAGATGAGGTGCTTCGCGTATTTGCGGGCTGGGGCTTGAGGACAAATCCGGCCTTGGAGGTAGTCACCGATCTAGATGATTGCCTACGATATATCGATCGTCTTGAGGCGCGACGAGATACGCTGGGTTACGAAATCGACGGCGTGGTGATAAAGATCAACGACCTAGGGCAACAACGACGCTTGGGCTCCGTGACCCGTAAGCCGCGCTGGGCAATCGCTTATAAGTTTGCTGCCCAAGAAGCCACCTCGGTTGTTGAAGATGTCGACTTTCAGGTGGGGCGCACCGGCGCAATTACACCAGTTGCTCGATTGCAGCCTACGTTCGTGGGTGGGGTTACGGTGACTAATGCAACACTGCATAACATGGACGAGATCGCCCGCCTGGATTTGCATGTCGGTGACCGCGTCATGATTCGCAGAGCTGGCGACGTGATTCCGCAAATTGCCGGCGTTATTAGCAGTCAGCGCCCTGCAGATGCTCGAGGTATCGAGCTACCCACTGGGTGTCCTTCTTGTGGCAGTAGCATAATGCGTCAAGGGGATGAGGTGGTTGTTCGCTGCAGTGCCACTCGAGACTTTTGTCCGGCTCAGCGCAAAGAGGGCTTAAAACACTTCGTGTCACGGCTGGGCTTGGATGTGGACGGATTGGGCGACAAGCTGATTGATCAATTGGTAGATCAAGAGCTAGTTGCCAATGCAGCGGATCTCTTTGCTCTGACTCATCAGCAGTTGGTAGCCCTTGAGCGTATGGGGGCGAAATCCGCAGACAAGCTGCTTGCGGCACTAGAGGCGGCTAAGGAAACGACCCTGCCGCGTTTTATCTACGCCCTGGGTATACGCGAAGTTGGCGAGGCGACGGCGACAGCACTTGCGCATCACTTTGGGGACATTGAGCTGCTGTTAGATGCAGATGTACAGGCCCTTGAAGCTGTCGCCGACGTCGGTCCGATTGTGGCGCAATCCATCGTTGAGTTCTTTGCCCATTCGGATCAGCGTAGGCTAGTGCTCGCGCTCCAGCAAGCCGGCGTGCATTGGCCTTCGATTGACGTTATCTCTGTGCAAGATATGCCGCTGCGTGGGCAAACCTGGGTTCTAACTGGCACCCTTGAGGCGCTTTCTAGAACGGCAGCAAAACAGAAGCTAATTGAACTGGGGGCCAAGGTGGCTGGTTCGGTATCGGCGAAGACGACGGTGGTAGTCGTTGGCCCCGGTGCTGGCAGTAAGTTAGAAAAAGCCCAGTCTTTGGGCATAGATGTACTCACAGAAGCAGAATTTATCGCCTTGTTAAACCAGTACGCGAAATGAGAGGAAATATGAAAATTGCTGGGATGTTGACGCTAAGCCTTTTGTTTGTAACCGGGTGTGCCTCGGGTCCTCCGGCAGATCCCAACAACATCTGCGGCATTCTGGCCAATGAAAAAGGCTGGAAAAAAGATGCGCGCAAAGCCCAAAAACGTTGGGGGTTACCGCCTCATGTGGGCTTTGCCTTTGTGCATCGAGAGTCGACATTTCGCGCAAGGGCGAAACCCGAGCGTAAAAAGCTTCTTGGGATTGTGCCGACGGTGAGGCCATCGTCGGCGTTCGGCTACGCCCAAGCAACAGACGAAGCATGGTCCGACTATAAAAAAGCAACCGGCCGAACTTTCGTGCGACGCAACGATATGGGCGATGCACTAGATTTTATCGGTTGGTATAACGACACCAGTAATAAGCGATTGGGGCTTTCAAAGAGCGATGCCTACAGCCTCTATTTGGCCTACTACAGCGGACATGGCGGCTATGCTCGCGGCACGTGGAAACGCTCTTCCGCTATCAAGGGCTATGCTAAGAAAGCCGCGCGGCAGGCCGCAATTTACAAGCGCCAGCTAAGGCGCTGCAATGTCTAAAGTTGAAATAGTTTGTTCGGCGACGGTGGTAGCTCGTCCGCTCGGCGGATAAGTTTGGTGAGCCAGCCAATATACGGTTTGGCTTGACGGAGGAGTTTGGCGACGCTGGTATCGTTTTCGTCGCTGCGAAAGGCGCGGCGGAAGATTGGTGCGTAATACAGTGGTTTACCGAAGAACACTCCGTAGGAGGAGAATTGGTTGCGTAATTCATTAAACTCGTCCCGGCTATCCACCATATTCGGCAAGAGAACAATTGGTGGTGGCGGCCCTTCCAGATTGCTTTTTTGCCGACTGAACAGGTTCTTGAGCTCATCAAGGTAGTTAAGGGTAGCGAAAACGTCCGCATCTCCCACCGATGTGGGCACGAAAATGGTATCGCAATGGGTCAGAAAGGTGCTGCGAGAGGGTTCGTTTCCTGCCGGGCTGTCAAAAACAATGTATTTCTGGTTACTAGTGTAGGGGAAGTCAGAGCCCATGTGATTAATCAGGTTGCCGTTGTTCGGCGAACCTGAATTCAGGAAAAAATCCTCATTTTCCAGCACGCTGAAACGATTGTTTTCGAAGCGGCGCAACGAATCGCTGCTCGTCTTTTGCACATCGAGATCAATCAGTTCTACCCTGGAATTTGGATGCAGGGTCGCTAAGCCTAAGCTTGCCATGAGCGCCAAGGTGCTCTTGCCAACTCCGCCCTTGGAATTTGCAAATAC
>JAYYHB010000244.1:0-4435 GCA_036157095.1 Pseudomonadota bacterium | reverse complement strand
TAGGCAAGAAGAAAGGCAGCGAGGTTCTTAGCTCCCATTGAATTGGTTTTTGGGATGCTCATTGCATTAATCGAGGTGCGTAGATGAGTGAAATGCTTGCACACGCTGTCGGCCCAAGGTTGCCTGCAATCAGAAACATTACCCTCGGCGACCTTCTGCGCGAGGCGGCAGAAACGGTTCCGGATCGCATTGCGCTGATCTCTGGCAACAAAAATCCCGTTCTGCGGCGCAGCTGGACTTATCGAGAGTTGTATCTGCAGTCCTACCTAGCGTCTCGGGTGCTTGCGCAAAAGTTTGAATCTGGGCAGCGGGTCGCCGTCTTTGCGCCCAATTCACCAGAATGGGTGATGCTTGAATTCGCTTGTGCGATGGCCGGTGTCATTATGGTCACAATTAATCCAGCATACCGTGCTCAAGAGGTGACTTACGTCTTAACTCAATCCCGAAGTTCAGGTGTATTTCTCGTGCCTGAATATCGAGGCAATCGGTTGCTCGATACGATCCAAAACGTCAGAAATAACTGTCCTGACTTGAGAGAAATCATTCGACTGGATCAATGGTCAGAGTTTCTTGCGATGAATAACGGGACTCACCTACCAGAGCGCGATGTTTCTCCTGAAGATCCGGTCATGATTCAGTACACCTCTGGCACGACTGGATTTCCCAAGGGCGCTTTACTCCACCATAAAGGGCTTGTGAATAACGCGGCGCACACACTGGACCGTATGCAAGCAAAGGATGGACTTGTCTGGCTCAGCTTTATGCCGCTTTTTCACACAGGGGGCTGCGTAGTCTGTGTGCTTGGTGCAGTTGCCTTTAGAGCGACTCAGGTTCTAATGGAGCGTTTCGAAGCAGGGCTGGCCCTTGAACTTATAGAACAATATGGGGTCAACGCATTCAATGCTGTGCCCACAATGCTCAACGCAATGCTGGAGCACCCGGACTATGCAAACAGGGATCTTTCGAGTCTTGATGTATTGACCTCTGGCGGTGCCACGGTGCCTATGGAACTGGTAAAAGTGATTGAGAAAGAGTGGGGTGCGAATGTAACGATTATTTTTGGTCAAACGGAATGCTCACCTGTAGCCTCCATGACCCGACCTGACGATTCTAGAGAAGATAAGACGACGACCCTAGGTAGGCCGATGCCCAATACAGAAGCCAAGATTATTGATCCGAAAACGGGTAGGACTGTTGCCTGCGGTGTTCTTGGGGAATTTTGCACTCGGGGTTACCACGTCATGCACCGCTATTTTGAAATGATTGATGCGACGGCGACTGCGATAGATGATGAGGGTTGGCTGCATACTGGCGATCTTTGCTCTATGGATGAACGCGGTTTTTCGAAAATCGAAGGTCGACTGAAAGATATGATTATCCGTGGCGGCGAGAACATCTTCCCACGTGAATTGGAAGAGCTACTGTTTCGGCATCCGACCGTGGGAGACGTCGCGATAGTTGGGTTGCCAGATGACTATCTGGGTGAAAAAGTAGCCGCCTTTTTGCGTCCCGCGCCCGGTCAAAAGATGGATCGAGAGACTTTGTTCGCATATCTGCGAGAGCACCTTTCTGCGCACAAAACCCCGTCTCACTGGTATGAATTGAATCAATTTCCGCTAACTGGATCCGGGAAGATACAGAAATTTGAATTAAGAAGAATGTGGGAGGCTGGGGGACTAAACGAAATGTAGTTGACCTTGTGGGATCCTGAGATTGAATCGCCTGGAGCAAGCGCGCCTCACTGGGATCGCCTTCCGTGTTCGCTCCACCAAGGCTCAAGCTTGACTTGGCAGTACTCGTTGCGTTGTTTTCAGGTTCTTGTCTTTTGGCACTTCCCGCTTGGACTACGCCCTCCTAGGTGGTAGTTGTTCAGCCCCTTTTTTTATTGCTAGCAGGCTTTTTTCGATTCGAAATTGTACTGAGTAAAACTATCTCAAGGAAAGCGAAGACGTGGAATTGCGTTCTAAATGAAGGGAAGACTTTGGACGACGTTCGTAAGGTCGCACAAATGGTCTCAGAGGTAGGCGATGCAGACAGCAATCCCGTGGCCCAATGGGTCACACCCTTTACTGGCGATATGGAGAATGGCCGATTCGTTTTAATGGCGGGTTGGCCCAACTTTCCCGCTATGGGGAAAGCATTTGGCAACTTTCTCACGGATGGTGCTGGTGATGAGGTAATGGTTGAGTGGGCTGCAACTGCCACCTACGATGCGCGGAATCTCTATATTGTGGAAGAACTGCATAACGCTCTCGGTCAGTAGGCAGAAGCCCCCGAGTGGGGTTCCGATCCCTAGTGCGGGGGCTTGCTGAGACCAGATGTTACTGAATAGGGTAAGCGGTAAACGACATCGTTCCTTCGACGAGGTCCACAGTACCCCTAGCATATATCATGTCACCATTAGAAAACTGGTCTAGGGTGTACATGGTGACCTTCTTGCCGTCGCGTTTCCAAATGCCTTGCAAAGTTCCTGCGACCATGACGCCGTCGTTATTGATTGTGCGCGCTCCGCCGGAGAAGTCGCCCTGATTTTTGTCCGCACTGCTGCTCACGAAGTCATAGTTCAAGTAAACCTTGCCATAGCCCTCGCCAACAATACCTTCGGCGGTCATGGAGCTGCCATTAACATTGCTCGTCCAGCTGGTGAGGGTGAACTCTGCTGGAAACGATTCGCCGCTTACCTCAAAGGCATGAAGTGGCATAGCGAGGGTGCTTACCAGCATGGCGAAGCTAATGGCGATATTTTTTAATATATTGGTCATAGATTTTTCCTCATGTTTTAAGTTCGATGATTATGCACCCGATTGAGTTTGGCTTTTGTAGCAACTGGGGCCCTGCAGGGAATCCCCCATCGGCGTTCCAATGTATCAACATGTCGCCGGTGCGGGCGGGCGAAAGAAACCAAGATGATGACGGAGTCCCGGTAAGAGTCTCCAATAGGTCGCAAACCAGATGCCGGGGCTAGTCTCCCCATAATCTGCTGTCTTATAAAGAAAAAGTGGTACCCGGGATCGGACTCGAACCGATACGGTATTTCTACCGGGGGATTTTGAATCCCCTGCGTCTACCAATTTCGCCACCCGGGCAGGGAAAGTAACTAAGCGTAATTTTAGGCCGGCGATTCTGCACAAGCACGGTTACAGATACAATAGAGAGCTAAACCATGGTCGGTAAAGCCATTGCAACTCTCCGATTTCGATTATCAACTGCCCGAGCGGTTAATCGCCCAGCACCCAGCGCCTGAGCGCGCCTCTTCGCGCTTGCTTCAATTGGTCGGCGGGCAACTGTTCCACGGCGCCTTTACAGATTTGAAGACTACGCTTAAACCTGGTGATCTGCTGGTTTTAAACGACACTCGCGTAGTGAAAGCAAGGCTTCAGGCAGTCAAAGATTCTGGTGGCACCGCAGAGATCCTGCTCGAGAAGGTTTTGGTGACCTCACTGGAGGCTTCAGCGGTTGAGAGCGATGAGGCATTGTGTCAGGTGCGAGTAAGCAAGCCGCTCAAAGCAGGCCGTAAATTATTGGTGCATGACGCGGTGATCGAATGCCTCGGAAGACAGGGTGAATTTTACCACTTGCGATTTCCCCAGCCCGTGTTTGATTTTTTAAAGACATTTGGTGAACTGCCCTTGCCTCCTTATATTCGGCGCAACGATGAGGCTGCTGATCAGTCGCTGGATGAGGCGCGTTATCAGACCGTTTTCGCGCGCCACCCCGGCGCGGTTGCGGCGCCCACGGCGGGACTCCACTTTTCAGAGACCTTGTTATCACAGCTACAGCAGCAAGGCGTTGATACGGCCTGTGTCACGTTGCATGTGGGCGCCGGTACTTTTCAGCCTGTGCGAAAGGAAAATTTGTCTGACCATGTCATGCATCAGGAGCATTACCAAATACAAGCCGAAGCGGTGGAGAAAATTCGCCAAACCAAGGCCAGGGGAGGGCGAGTAGTGGCTGTTGGGACGACGGTCATCCGAACCCTTGAAGCCGCCGCCGCATTGGGTTCTTTACAACCTAGATCTGGTGTGACCAGCCTATTTATCACACCAGGTTTTGAGTTTCGGGTTGTTGATGCCTTAGTGACTAATTTTCACTTGCCTAAGTCGACGCTCATGATGCTGGTTTGCGCGTTTGGTGGTTATGAAGACGTGATGGGCGCTTATCGTGCGGCTGTGGCGGAGCAATATCGTTTTTTTAGCTACGGGGACGCCATGTTTATCGAGAAATCCAGTGTTTGAGCTTTTGGCCAAAGATGGGGCGGCACGACGCGGTGAACTGACCCTGCCTCACGGTAAGGTACAGACGCCGGTTTTTCAGGCGGTTGGTACCTACGGCACGGTGAAGGCGATGACGCCCAGAGATTTGCGCAATAGCGGCACCCAAATGCTGTTGGGAAACACCTTTCACCTGATGCTGCGGCCCGGGGATGAGCGTATTC
>JAYYHB010000243.1:0-5001 GCA_036157095.1 Pseudomonadota bacterium | reverse complement strand
TCGCGTCCTCGGTAATAGGGCCAATCTTAACGATGACACCGTCTTTCACGCCCACATCGGCTTTATAGGCTGGCAGACCGCTACCGTCTACCACCTTGCCATTTCTAATTATCAAGTCGAGCATGTTCCCTCTCAGTTGCTGATTGTGTTCAACACCGGCTCCTTACTTATCGCAGAACCATGATGTTCAACGCCCCTTAATTCGTCTCGTTAAAGGCACCAGAGATAGCGTCACGCACGTGCACCCAGCTCTGTCCGATAAGCTCATCGATCTCATCCACTCCGCAGCTGCGCAAAAGACGCGCACCAGCGTCTTGATCTAAGGGCACGTCGGACTGACCGCCATTGGAAAACTCCAGGGACACAATGAGCTCTGCAATCCCCTCATGCGCTGCGGCGATTCGTACCTTCGTAATAACCGCCGCCACTAGGCTTGAGTGCCCAAGGGTGGTTCCAAGAACAGCAGGTCGCTAGGGAGTATGGGGTTACCCATCTGTCCGGTGTCGTCATTGATCACGCGTCTTGCAAAAACGTGCAAGTTCCAGCTTTGCAGCTGGGCTACTGCCTCTTCCGCGGGCGTACCTGGGATCTCGCGCTGGGCACTTGTCTCCCAAGTATCGTCCTGGAGCGGATGCATAAATCGTCTTCTCGGTGTTATTTCAGCCTGGTCTTGCGGCGTCAGATTCGATTTTATTTCCCGCAACTCTCTCTTCCTCTATGAATTGCCTTCTCTAACTCGGCTTTTCTCTTCAGCTTTTCTATCCGGATTCTCTTTTCCCCACGCATTGGCTCCCGTTTAGAGGCTAGCGTGTAAAGTACGCAAAAGAGTATATCCCAAGAATCTAGAAGTTGGCCTCCGTTGCAATTGTGTCGACAGTTTTTCATAGTCGTTACCTAGCTACGGCAGACATCGCTGAAATTCAGGAGGGAAAATCATGCCAATGACAAGCAAAGACAACAAAACGATCGACGCGGTCATCGTTGGAGCTGGCTTCGCCGGTATCTATATGCTCTATAAACTTCGTCAACAAGGCCTCGAGGCAAGGGTAATCGAGGCAGGCTCAGGCGTCGGCGGTACGTGGTACTGGAATCGCTATCCTGGAGCACGCTGCGACATTCCTAGCATGCAGTACTCCTATCAGTTCTCCGAAGATCTGCAGCAGGAATGGGACTGGACTGAGAAATACGCCACCCAAGGTGAAATCCTGACCTACGCCGAGCACGTGGTGGATCGCTTCGGATTGCGCGACGGCATAACCTTTAATTCGCGAGTCGTCGCATCCCACTACCTGAGCGAGCAAGATCAGTGGCAGGTTGAAACCGATCAAGGCGAAGAGATCAAGACTCGCTTCGTCGTAATGGCAACAGGTTGCTTGTCAAAGCCCAACTATCCCAACATTGAGGGACTCAGCGAAGCTACTGTGCCGGTTTACCACACCGGGAACTGGCCCCATGAGGGCGTTGATTTCACGGATAAGCGTGTAGGCGTTATCGGCACCGGGTCTTCCGCTATACAAAGCACCCCGATTATTGCCCAGCAGGCAAAGTCGTTGACGGTATTTCAGCGCACCCCGAACTACTCCATACCTGCTTACAACGAACCATTGGACCCGGATTATGTGTCCCAGCTGAAATCTCGGTACGCCGAATATAGGCGTGAAAATTGGGCGCGCGGATTTGGTGCCGACTTCGATGAAAATGATCAATCCGCCTTCGAAGTGTCGGATGATGAACGCCGCAGTGCATATGAGGCGCGTTGGGCAAAGGGTGGTTTAGCCTTCCTTGCGGCCTACAATGATCTCGTTTTCGATATGAAAGCGAACGACACCGCGCGAGAATTTTTCAAAGACAAAATCGCCGCAAGGGTCGACGACCCTGCCGTTGCAGCGAAATTGGTACCCACCACACCCATCGGCTGTAAGAGACTTTGCGTCGATACAGACTACTATGAGATTTACAACCAAGACCATGTCTCCTTAGTTGACCTGAATGAAGCCCCCATAACCTGCATTGATGGTGACGCCATCGTGGTCGGCACAAACCGTCACGACGTTGATGCTATTGTGCTGGCGACGGGATTTGACGCAATGACCGGCGCAGTCATGAACATTGATATTCGCGGCGAGAAGGGTCTCAGCCTGCAGGAAAAGTGGGCGGAAGGTCCCAGGGCATATCTAGGGTTGGCAACGGCTGGCTTTCCTAACATGTTCATGGTCACAGGTCCCGGCAGTCCATCTGTGCTCTCAAATATGCTGCCGTCCATTGAGCAACATGTTGAGTGGATCTCAGACTGTATTGAATACATGAATCGCAACCAATATCGCGCTATCAGCCCCGAAACCAGCGCTGAAGAAGCTTGGGTTGAGCACGTTAACGAAGTTGCGCAAACCTCAGTCTATCCGGGGTGTAACTCTTGGTACCTCGGCGCGAACGTAGAAGGCAAGTCACGAGTCTTTATGCCCTATCTTGGAGTGCCTCCCTATGTTGAAAAGTGTAAAGAGGTGGTCGCCGCAGGCTACGAGGGCTTCGCGCTTAAGAGCACCGGCTAGTTAACAGCAAGAGCACCACAAAGACGGGAGTTTTCGTGAGTAACTTTTACCATTCAGGGCATCTCGCGCTGCAGCAAGAGTTTGAGTCAACGGCGCTTGCTGAGCGTCTGGAAGAGTTGATTGTCCATCCTGCCCTCGATGCAGAAGCTCAGGCCTTCGTTCGGGCCCAGAACCACTTCTTCCTAACCACAGTAGATCAGGAGGGTTTCCCAACAGTCTCGTACAAAGGTGGCGACCAAGGCTTCGTTCAGGTTGTGAATGAAACTACCCTGCGTTTCCCATGCTACGACGGCAATGGCATGTGGCTTTCGATGGGCAACATTGTAGATACGAGCAAGGTGGGAATGTTGTTTATCAACATGGTGGAGCCGCATCGAATCCGCCTTCAAGGTCAGGCTCGTTTGTTACGCGACGCCCATATATTAAACCAATGGAAGGATGTAGCCCTGGCGGTCGAGGTTTCTATTACCAAGACTTGGTTAAATTGCCCGCGCTACATTCACCCCATGGCCAATCTGGGCGTTTCCGGCCACGTCCCAAGTGAAGACCGAGAGACAGAGCCAGCGCAGTGGAAATCTCTAGAGGTGATATCCGATGTGTTGCCACCACAACCCCACGAGCTAAAAGAGACGAGGAGCTGATCCAATCTACGCTCTAACTTAGAGCTTTGAGTTGGGAACGTCGCTCAGAGATTGACCGCCGGCTTCGCCTTAATAGCTACCGGGATGATGTCTGCCTGTTTCCGATGGGAGAGCGTCATAGGAAACGGGTGGTCGTCTGTTTGTTCCAAGAAGAAATGAAATTCATCGCTAAAATCTAATGAAGTGCAGATCCTTACCGTGTCAAAAACGTCTTTGTAACGGTCATAAAAATCAGGACCCGGCTCGACGACCATCTTGAGTATCGAGTCTTTTGCGGGCGCGTCGTTCGTATTCTCATGAATCATGGGCACCGGCATCATCGCCAAACCGCCAGGCTTTAGCACTCGATAAATCTCTTTCAGAGCACCATCGTAACCCTCAACGTAATGCAGCACCATGCTGCACAAAATAACGTCGAAAGAGTTGTCGGCAAAGGGCATGTCCCGCACGTCGACTTTTTGATCTACATTGCTGCGAAAGAGATCAGCGCTAACATACCCTTGAAACAGCGACCGCAATCGTTCCTCGAGACAGGGCTCTGGCGCAAAGTGCAGTAGAGATTGCTGCGACCATGCACTTTGAGCTGAAATTTCGTTGAGTATTTGCCATTGAAAACGGTGCCTCTCCATGGCGCTGCAGCTCGGGCACTTCGCGTTCAGGCGAGAACGCAGATACTTAGCGGTGCGCTTGTGGGCGAAAGGGCCAAAATAGCCACAGATAACGCATCGATATCGCTGGCGCGTAAAAAAAATTAATGGGAAAAGTAGGCGCTTCAAGGCGACTTTGACCGAGCGTATTGCACCGGGTTTGGCAGCACTCATCGCTTGGATTCAACTTCTGGCGACATACCCGAAAACCGAAAGGTCGCCTCAGTATCGCGCCATGAAATCGAGCGGTCGCTGACCTCCCATTCGAGACGAAAATAAAGCCACTGTAGGCGTTTCTCGATGTGTCGCTGGGCAAAATATTGGCTGTATTTAGCAATCGGTAGAAAGGTTGAAAGCCCAAGTCCATCAATCAGCACCAGTCGATATCCCTGAGCATTTGGCGCGAGCACAAGATTATGCGGCATTAAATTTTTCGTCAGAATCAACGACGTCCGCAAAAAAAGCGCGAGGTTACTTACCGCATCTTGAATCAATAAATCTAGCCCATGCTCTGACAGGTATTCCTCAAGGGTTTGGGCAGGCTCGCCATTTAAATCCGCGATAAGATCGGTAACCAATCCATCTCCTAGGGTTGTTCGAACCCAACCGTGGCATCTTGCGACATGCTGATCGTAGGTGCATTCATTTCGCGCAACGGCAGGCTGTTGATAGGCGGCGTATTCGCGGCGGTTATCATCAAAGTAAGCCTCTCCGAACATTTTTTTATAGAACGGCGAGGCTGAGTGAAGCTGTTTTGCGCGTCCGCTGTGTAGCACCTTGATGCAAAGACCAGCGTCGTCAGGGTGCCGAAAGCAAAGACGGTTGTCGCCGCTTGCAAACGGCGTTTCGTCGGCCAAATCGATGACGCGATCGCTCTGATAATAGTTTGTCGCCAAGCGTTACCACACCCGATATGTGACAGTGACGAGACCATGTTACAAGTCAATAAAAATGTCCACCGGGTAGCCCACAACAGTGCGCAATTTGGGAAGATTTAAACAAACCACGCTTCTAACTCCATGGGCCGGGAGTTCGACTCAGGCCAAACCTTTCGAAAGTTCAAATGCATCCTGGCTGCGGCGCTGAAGCTCTGGCGACAGCAAGTACTCAGCTGCTGTTCGCGCCAGTGCTTTTGCACCATCAATCACCGCGGCATCACCCTTC
>JAYYHB010000242.1:0-6825 GCA_036157095.1 Pseudomonadota bacterium | reverse complement strand
GCTACGGCCTTTCCCTGCAGTTCCTCTACGGCAGCGGCGACGCCGTCGTGAAAGAAACCCTCACCTGGACCAACGTGGTGGCCTCGGGCTACATCAGCTTGCTGAAGATGGTCATCATGCCGCTCGT
The DNA here is from genome assembly GCA_036157095.1 of Pseudomonadota bacterium. Lineage (GTDB taxonomy): Bacteria > Pseudomonadota > Gammaproteobacteria > Pseudomonadales > Azotimanducaceae > UBA4421. The sequence goes on along the minus strand of JAYYHB010000242.1, from coordinate 6,698 downwards.
GCTGGTGATGATGATTGCCGCCGTGGTGCGCATGCGCGAGGTGGCGGATCTTGGACGCATCGGCGGCAGCGTGGTGGGCATCCTCGTGGGCACCACTGCCGTGGCCGCGCTCGTGGGCATCTTCGTAAGCAATCTCTTCGACCTCAGCGCCGACGCGATCACTCAGGGTGCGCGGGAGCTTGAGCGGGCTGCATCCCTCAACTCTCGCTATGAGAACGTGGCCGATTTGGGCCTGGCCGACATGCTGGTGCGCTTCATTCCTAGCAATATTTTCTCGGACCTCACCGGCGCCCGCCCCACCTCCATCATCGCTGTGGTGATCTTCGGCATCCTCTTTGGCCTCGCTGCACTTGGGGTGGCCAAGGAAGATCCGGCCCGGGGGGAGAAGCTTCGGGAAGCGGTGCTGATCCTGCAGTCCGTCATCATGCGCCTAGTGCAAATGATTTTGGCTTTGACCCCCTACGGAATCCTCGCCCTCATGACCCGAGTGGTCGCAGGCTCGAATGCCCAGGACCTTTGGAACCTCGTGGAATTCGTGGGCGCCTCCTACGTGGCCATCGCCATCATGTTTGCCATTCACGGCATCCTGCTACGGCTCGCTGGCGTAAACGTGCGTTTTTATTTCAAAACGGTCTGGCCCGTGTTGACCTTTGCCTTCACGTCCCGGAGCTCCGCCGCCACCATTCCCCTGAACGTGGAGACACAGGTTGACGGGCTCAAGGTGCCGGAACCCATCGCTAACCTGTCAGCCACCTTCGGCGCTACCATCGGGCAAAACGGCTGCGCCGGCATATACCCCGCCATGCTCGCAGTCATGATCGCCCCCTCCATGGGCATCGATCCCCTGAGCTTCAGCTTCATCCTGCCCCTCGTTGCCATCGTTGCCATCAGTTCCTTCGGTATTGCAGGGGTCGGGGGCGGCGCGACCTTCGCAGCGCTGGTGGTTCTCCCAGCCATGGGCTTCCCCGTCACTGTGGCGGCGGTGTTGATTTCCGTGGAACCGCTCATCGATATGGCGCGCACGGCCCTTAACGTAAACGGCGCTATGACCGCCGGCGTGCTCACGGGGCGCTGGCTGGGAAGTACCTCAGGCCTTTCAAAAACTTAGTTTCAGAAACATTTATTAAACATGCTTAATTTAGGAATCAAATTAACCGAGCTTGGCATAATTCCAGAACCTGTTCTTAGGATAGCCATTAAAAAAATTATCCAGCAACGCCTATCAGAAATCCCAACCAATACTGAAGAGCGAAAATTAAAGAAAGCTGATTTTATTGAGCAATTAAGATCGAGCCCGATTGCGCTAAGTACCCAGCAAGCTAATGAGCAACACTATGAGGTACCACCACTTTTTTTTCAGGAAATTATGGGGTCTCATCTTAAATATTCCTGTGGCTGGTTCGATGAGAATACAACTTCGCTCGATGCAGCTGAAGAAAATATGCTCGAACTTTATGTCGAGAGGCTTGGTGTCCAAAATTATCAGCGGGTTCTTGATTTAGGTTGTGGTTGGGGAAGCTTCACACTCTTTGCTGCTAAAAAATTTCCAAATTCAGATTTTGTAGCTGTATCTAATTCCAAGGATCAAATTGAATTCATTAGGAACGCTGCTAAAGCAAGGTCTTTGAGCAATGTTCAAGCAATCAAACAGGATATGAATGATCTATCTTTAGAAGGAACCTTTGATCGAATCATCTCTGTCGAAATGTTTGAACATATGCGGAACTATGGAGAATTACTCAAAAAACTCGGTGATCACTTGCTGACCGATGGCAAGGTGTTTGTGCACATTTTTACTCATCTTGATCATCCTTATCCTTATGAGGTGAGAGGACCTTCAGATTGGATGAGCAAATACTTTTTTACCTCAGGTCTAATGCCTTCCCACGACATTTTTTCTCATTTTGAAGATGATTTCTTAGTTGAACAGAAGTGGAAAATAAATGGTTGGCACTATGCCAAGACTTGTAATCTTTGGCTCCAAAATCACTATAAAAATAAGACAAACATCCTAGATATTTTTTCGGGGTATTATCCTAACCCAAGACAATGGTTCGTTAGATGGCAGTTATTCTTTTTAGCTTGCGAAGAACTTTTCGCATGCAATGAAGGTAACGAATGGTTCGTCTCACATTATTTGCTGACACCTAAGCAAGATTAAATTTCGTTAAAAATAACCCGATGAGAAACACCCTAAAGGCTTTGGGCTGTAATCGGTAGGAGTTTTCTGTTTCCCCGCCTGACGCGGGATAAAGTCTGAAATTACATACCCCACCTCCGAGGGCACCCCCACTTGTTAGCTTGCGACTCCCACTATTGTCATGTACGAGTAATCTGGTCGAGCGAGTTGTCATGCCGTCTGTCTAAGCTAGTTTGGAGTTGGCCATTCGCACATTGTTTGCGGAGTGTAGGATGTTGTTAAAACTCGAGTTTTCTATCAGCACCGTTACGGATCGCGCTTGCAGCTAGAAGCCTAGAACGCGATCCATTGTGTTACGTTAGTCGTGTCTGTCGGTACTACCTAGGGAAATCGAGAGGCCAATAGACTGCGTTTGACAGATAAAGTCTTGGCGCGTCGCATCTCATAGCGTTTGCGCCCATCGCATTAATCTCTCGCATCGTTGCCCCCATGAGCTTTTCATATCCAACTCCGTAGTCTTCGACGGTCTCATACGCTTCAAGAATGTAAACATGGTTCTCCTGACTTGGAGATGAGCCAGGACCCGGTATTAGAAGTGCACTAGCAGCCATATCGGCGCCAGAATCCTTCGCCATTTTTGCAGCAGACAGTGCGATGGGATACACGTCGGCCGCTGTCTTACCCTCAGATAATTCGCAGCCTTTGATACGAATCAGTGCGTTTTTAGGCACAAACGATTTTTGTTCGGTTAAAGCGTAGCCGGCCATTAGGGTCTTTTGATTTGTGGGTACGACGATCTCATCTAACGCGGCTTGCACATCTCCGCCATTCTCGAAATACGCGGTCCAGCCCTTCCCGAAATCTGCAATGCTCGGCCATACGCCGAAAAACAACGTGTCGAATTGGGCGATGTCTGGTAGCGCAGCCATGTTTGAGTAAAAAGGCGTCCACGTGGTGGTTCGAAATGGCGTGCCATTTTCTTCTACGACCTCAGCGAAGTCCTCTCCCCATGCGACTACATCAGAGAGGCCTTTCCCTGGTTGATATTGAGCGGGCTGTATTTGCGCAAAAATCGATGGCTTTTCAGGAAGCGCGTTCGATCCGGCCCCGTGGTCGTCGGCATAAGAGGCAATTGTCAAAGAGCTGACAAGCGCAGCAATCATGAGGTGTTTCATAAAGGTCTCCTTTTGTTGTTGTTGAGCAGATCTTTACAGAAATTGGTTGGTAATGCTTGCCGCCAGGCATGACGTCCACTACCGCTCACCCCCCGGTTTGTTAATCGACAATGTCTATAAATCGAGAACAAAGCACGAGTTCGATAGAAGAGGGCGTTAATGAGATGTGAGTCTTGTCGAGTGCTCCTGGTTTGCTCGCTTCGCGCTAAATCCAAGAAACATGCGCCATGCAGAAAACTACTTTCGAGTGCTGCTTAGTCTTCCACCCGACTACGGTCTCATAAGTTGCAATTAGTCGTAGATAGCGATGCAGCGAACCTCGATACTCCAACGATCAGGTGCGTTTTCCGGTGTCGTTGGGTCGATAAAGGCGCTGTGGAAGCTGAATGTGCAAGGACCATCAGAGTTTCGATCTGAGTTGCGACCGGCACTGCGTGCTAATTCACCCGCTGAGTCCCACTGTTTGATTAACAGCGCTTCGTCGCGGTTCATCGCGGGATAGGTATAGAAACGGTGCCTGTCGCAGTATTTCGACCAGTAGTTTTCACCGATACGGTCAGGCATATGGATTTCAAACACCACCAAGTCATGGGGCTCGACAACCTGTCCATCGCACAGCGCTAGCGGATGAGTGGCAACTGGCTCAGCAGCAATGTTTCGCCAGACATTGATAATTGCGAAGCGACCGTCCTCAGCCAAGGCACGATCCACCGCCTCTTGGGTTAGTAGGGCACTGCCCGGCGGAATAAGCGCTCTCAATGTGTCGTTTACGCTTGGTGCTTTGGCTAACTGCTGCAGCCTTTCAGGCGCGGAACGTAGGGTGTAGTCGCCGTGAACAATGTGTGCTGGACCTTGTACGTCTTGACCGCCCTTAACCTTTAAGCCAGCAGACTGCCCCTCCACAGAACGGATATTATGATCGAAAGCCCAGGCCTTGGCTCCAGTCATCTGCGCCACCAGTCGCTCGCAGTCGCGATAATAGTCGGTAATCACCTCTCGATGATCCATGAAGTCGTAGGCGGGAACGGGTGCGTCGACAAGCTCGAAACCGTTGCTATCTAAAGTCATGGCGTCTGCCTCTGATAACTGTCGAGCATCGTAAATCGGCAAGAGGTGCTTTTCGGTTTCCACCCCCTCGCCCCGGACAAAACTTCCCTGATCGTTACGAACCATAAGAACCTTGTCATTGCGATACAAAGATGAATCTGTCTGCGGCGTCAAAAATTGCAGTGATCCGACGACCTTAGTCTGTGATCTGAGCATTAGTGTTTCCCTATGTAAAAGTCCGTTCTATGTGTTGGGAATTTGGCGCGCTAAAGACATCGGATCGTTCGCAAAGAATTGATGTTCTATGCGCTTCGTGTAGTCCACTAGATTGGTTTGGCTGCTTGCCGAGTCTTTTAAGGCCGAAGCATAAGGTGCATTTAAAATCTGCCACAAAAATGCATAGACGGTAGTGTCAAAAGAACTAGGTTGTTCGCCAAGTAAGAAAGTCTGATCGCCTAACAAAGCAGCTGTCGCGTCTATGTCGGCCTTGCCGCGAGCGCGCAGTTCATCCGGTGTGAAAGCTCCGACACCGTGCTCAATGCACTTACGTTGGTTCTCAGTCTGGAATTCGTCATAGGTGGCTTGATCTGCACCCTGCAGCAAGCCTGGAGTGTCCCAATAGGGGTTCTCTGGTGCCCACCAACGCTCTTGAGCCATTAACCACCAAATATGGTCCTCGACCATACGCTGTATGGCGTGACCTTTAGCCTTATCTAGCAGGCTTAAATTCGCGTCTAACGGGTCACCAAAATTGCGCTTTAGGTATTCGATAATAAAACTGGAGTCAGCGATTTTATGACCGTCGTGGTCGATATAAGGAAGTTTGCCTTTCGGAGCGGTCTCTGCGAACTCGAGCCCTAGGCTTTTGGTTTGAAACTCGATATTTGCCATGCGCAGATAGGTTTCGATTTTGAGTACGAACTGGCTAACGCAGCCAAATGAACCCCAAGCAGGTCCGAAGCGATTCAGGATAACCATAGTTTTCTCCTAGTACTGCTTTTGTCTCACCTCGCGAAGTATGAATAGATTTTCTTTATTTCGCGACAAACCCAACCCAAACCTCCGAACCACCTATCCCACCTCAGAAGTATCCCTACTTGTCCGCTTGGGACTGCTCATACTGGTATGTTTTACTAATCTCAACGAGCGATTTGGCTTGCCATCAGTACGAGCCAAAAGAGAATGAGAGACGAGTGGATAAGAGACCAAGCGTCACTGCTTCGCGAATACATGCACCTGCGGGGCTCGGGTTGTTACCAAGAGGTAGAGTGGCACGGCTTCTTGCGCGGAGAACTTGCCGCTTCATAGACTTTGCTAATCACAAAACTTACAGGGCAGCTGTGTATAAAAAGATAGACAAAGAGGACAAGAAACTTTCTCGCGCTAGTCGCATGGGAGTTGTAGCAGCAATAAGACAACCAGATGCTAAGGACCGAGCAACAGCAGCACTTGGAATAAGAGACCAAGATGCAAACTTAGTACCGGGCACTGATCTACCAATTGCATACAGTGTTGCCAAGGTTTGCGGGCTTGATCTAAGGCTAGAGCCTCTCACTCCATCTATAGGGACAGTAGTGCATGGAATCGATTTAGACCAAGATCTGCAAGAACCGGGCGTTGTAGCTTTCCTAAGAAGTCTTTGGCTGGATCGCAAAGTCATCATGTTTCGAGGACAAGACCATCTGACGAAGGACGGCTTGATTAAACTGGCTGAACGATTTGGTGAGCTTGGGGCGCACCACGGCGAACGAGATCACATACCCTCTGGAATACCAACACCGGAGGAATATCCAGACGTTTTAAGTCTTGTGTCAAATGAGAAATACCCTGGCGCTGCATCTGAGTGGCACAGCGATGCCACCTGGTCATCCCGACCACCCATGGGTTCTATATTGATTTGTCGAGAGGCCCCGCCGATCGGTGGAGACACGAATTTTTGCGACTGTTATGGGTTGTGGACTGCTTTGCATCCTGAGACGCAGGCCCGAGTCAAGACTCTTTCCGCGTTGCACGAAGGACAACCCTTCCACCGGATGGATGGAAAGCTACCGACTGCATTTCACCCAGTCGCTAGAACGCACCCTGAGACAGGTGGCACAACTCTGTTCGTAAATCGCGTATTCACCCGAGGCTTTTGCGGTGAGGATGATTTCGACGAATTCGAAACTGCGAAACTGTTAGATGAACTCTTGGAGAATGTTGGTCGCGCTGAATTCACCTGCCGATTTCGATGGGCGCCGGGGTCAGTAGCTATGTGGGACAACAGGGCTGTACAGCATTGTGCGACCGCAGATTTCTGGCCACACAGGCGTGTGATGGAACGCGTGACGATTCTT
>JAYYHB010000241.1:0-7618 GCA_036157095.1 Pseudomonadota bacterium | reverse complement strand
TCTTTAACGCTGACGCCGTCTATGTCCATGGGCAAGATCTCCGCGGCGAGGCGATCTTGTTCAATGGCAGCAAGGGCACGCTTGACGGACTCGATGGCATAGGCGTCCATAGATTCGCGAGTAAGCTGATGACTGTCTGCGGTAGATTGAGCGAACGAACCCATAGAACCGCCGGTTTCTGCATCCTCTAGGCCATCGGTAAACAACGAGTCCTGCATGCTGGCATGGCCCATCCGCAATCCAGCTCGTGCCTTGGGCAATAGGTAGGGAGCATTGCTCATACTTTCCAGACCTCCGGCAATGACCGAATCAGCACTGCCCGCAGCGATTAGGTCCATGGCCATCATCGTGGCCTTCATGCCAGAGCCACACACTTTGTTAAGCGTGGTGGCGCCAACGGCATCGGGCATATCGGCCATGCGCATGGCTTGGCGCGCAGGTGCCTGCTTAAGCCCAGCACTGACCACATTGCCCATAATGACTTCATTGACTTCACCGGCGGCGACGCCGGCATTAGCGAGGGCACCTTGAATGGCGTGAGCACCTAGGGCCGGAGCGCTTTGCTTTGCTAAAGCACCTTGAAAGCTGCCAATGGGTGTGCGCGCTGCGCCCAGGACGTAGACGAGTTCGCTCATGAGATGGCTCCTATGTTTTGGTCAACGGTGGGTATTCGATATAGTGTGAGAGTGTAAAGGCGCGAAGCGATGTCAGCCAGTACGAACGTATGCTTGCGGACCTAGAGCACCGCGTGGTGTAAGCCCAACCTAGTGTTCCAAAAAACGTGGGATCAGCTCGGCAAAATTGCAGGGTCTGAAGTCGATATCCAGTTGGTTGTGCAGGATTTTTTCCCAGCCTAGGGTTACTGCCCCAGAGGAGCCCGGCAGGCTGAAAATCAGGGTACCGTTGGCTAGGCCACCGACGGCCCTTGACTGAATGGTCGATGTGCCAATGTCCGCGTAGGACAACTGGCGGAACAGTTCGCCGAAGCCTTCGATCTGTTTGTCGAACAATGGCAGCAATGCTTCCGGCGTACTGTCACGCCCGGTAAACCCGGTGCCACCGGTGGCGATTACCACCTGAACCTTGGTGTCTGCGATCCACTGTGACACCTGAGCGCGAATGGCGTAGACGTCATCACGCACCAGGGCGCGGTCGATCAAATGATGCTCATCCGCGGCAACAAAATTGGCCAGCAGATTACCGGATTTGTCGTCTTCCAGAGTGCGTGAATCGGAGATAGTGAGTATTGCTATACATAAGTCGGGCATGGGTTCAATTGCGCATAATCTAACAAGTGGCTAGAGTACTCCCATTTTCAGGGCAGTCCAAAATCGTGGCAAATCAAGTGATTGAAGGGGATCGCCTGTTCTTCATTGCGGAGAGCTTGGCACAGGAATTCTCCTCGTTCCCGGATACGGATCTTGAGCAAAAACCTGCACCGGGCTTGCTCTCTCAACGCGAAGTCAACCAACTCAACGACAATATCGCATCGCTGGATATCGATGCCTATATCGAGCAGGTGATCGCTCCTGCCGAGGCCCAGGGCCGCAAGGCCGCACCGGAGATTGTTCGTCAGCTCGGGCGCTTGCTCGAAGAAAAAAGCAGCGGGCCCTATTATCAAGCGGTGTTGGAGATGGATTTTGGCAAGGGCCAAAATCGACAAATTGGCTTTATTGCCCAGGATCGCTCGACTGAACTTGGCAGCTGGATGCCGGAGCATCATCTGATGGCAGTCGACTTTGCCGAGTATTGTTCTGCGCGATTGATTCCCATTGTCAGCTTTATGGACACTCCCGGCGCCGATGCGGGGGAAGATGCTAACGCAAACAATCAGGCGCACAGCATATCTCGCCTGATTACTGCCATGAGTAATATTCACGTACCCAACGTTGGGATCATTTTTGGCGTTGGCTATTCTGGTGGCGCCATTCCGCTGGCGGCCAGCAACCTGATTTTGTCGTTGCGCGATGGCGTGTTTAGCACCATTCAGCCTACGGGATTGGCCAGCATTGCTCGACGACTAAACTTGTCATGGCAGGAGTGCGCCAAGTACGTGGGGGTTTCTGCGCCAGAACTGCATGCCCAAGGCAACATCGACGCCATAGTCGACTACTGCCCAACGGATTCGCCAGACAAGATTGAGAATCTGCGATCTGCGATTGTTGGCAGCCTGATTAACATCGAAAGCCAGACGTCAGAGTTTGTTGCAGAAAACCCCTACATTCTCGATCACTATCGCCAAAGCTTGCTGCGATACTTAGAGAGTCAGACTGCAAACAGTGAAGGTCCACCTCGGTCTTCGGAAGCCTTCGTTGGGTCGAAGAACCCTACCGAGTACCTCAACGTCTTCGGTATTGCCTTTCGCTATCTGCGTTACCTGCGGGTTCGCAAAAGGATAAAGGCCACGAGCACAAAGCAGTACGGCCGTCTGGCACCTCAAGAAATGCCCTCTGGTGAACTACATATACGTGCTGACCGCGAGCGCCGCCAAACCTTTTTGTATTGGTTGCAGGATCCGGACAAGGTCGTCTATGACGACAGTCTCGCCAAGGCATGGCGTAACTACTTGGACAAGCGTCAGGCGGTTAATGACGAACGAGGGCGTATTGCCCAGATGATTTTCGGCGAGCCGAAGCAAAACTACGAAAATGCTCGCAATACGGTGATCTCGACTTTTGGAGCTTTTCTTTACAACCGCTGGAAAAAAGAAGCCGCGGGCAATTTGGGCGCGTTGAAGGATTATTTGCACAGCGTTGTCGACACGCGCCAGATTTTACAGGTAGAAGCTATTGCGAATCCCCGAGAATTGCTGAAGGCGATTCGTAGCAAGGGCGCGCTGGTGAGCGTGCTGCGCAACCAGTTTTCCTACGAGGGGCGTAAGCTGTTGAGCGCAGATAGTGCCTCGGACAGCTATGTTGCAAAGCAACTTGTTGCTGAACTGAACATGGTGATTACCGGGCCGCGTCTGAAGGGCGCGGAGGGTGCGACCAATATTCAGGCCAATCGGGCGTATTTGGCCGAGGCGCTCCCAGAATTTATTTCCGTGCTGGTTGATCGCACGGTACCTGTGGCGATCGCAGACATGAACGTTCTCGATGTCCTGCTGCACGAGGACCTGCGTCACGACTTTATCCGCGAATGCGAAAACCTGCTGCTGTTTGATGGTGTCTACGATGCAGCCCTAGCGCGCCTGGAGAGCGTGGCCTCAGAAGCCCAGGCATCCCAGTCCCTGTCTGAGGCGTCGCTAGGCGAGTTTCTACAGGCCTCGATTTCTGCTGCGGCCACAGAAAGTGATCCGGCCCTGCATCAGCAACAGCTATTCGATTGGTATTTGCGCATCAACAAGATGCCAAAAAGCGAAGAGTTTTTTCAAACCGTTGAAGAATGGAAAAAGCTGAGTTTTACCCACCTGTCTGATGCGCTCTTCGTGGTGGTGACTTATCTGTTTACAAATTTGCTGCAAAGCTATGTATCTGCTCAAACCGATGGTAAGACCTATCAGGGCAAGATTGCCCCCCGCAACATCGGTCGACGCAAAGATTTTTGGAATCGTCTGGACATGGCGTACAACGACTTGCAGATTCAGCGCGTGCTGCGAGACGTAAAAGCATCAACCCGGTTTTCCTATCAGGACATCATTGATCGCTACTTTGTAAACTGGGAAAGCCGGTTCGATGATTTGCTCAGCTCTGATCCGTGTTCATTTCCAGGATTCCGCCTGTCCATTGAAGGTGCGCTGAACAAAGAACTTCCACCCTGCGGCGTGGTTACCGGCATTGGCGATTTCAACGGCGAATCCAAGACCCGTGTCGGTGTCGTTATTTCAAACGTGCAGTTTCAGGCCGGTGCCTTTGATATGGCCAGCGCAGAGAAGGTGATTCGTCTGCTCGTTGAATGCGCAGAGCAAAGTCTGCCCGTTATATGCTTTATTTCTTCCGGTGGAATGCAGACCAAGGAGGGCGCTGGTGCGCTGTTTTCCATGGCGGCAGTCAACGACCGCATTACTCGGTTCGTTCGTGACCACGATTTACCTGTCATTATTTTTGGCTACGGCGACTGCACCGGCGGCGCCCAGGCCAGTTTTGTTACTCATCCTCTGGTTCAAACCTACTATCTGTCTGGCACCAGCATGCCTTTTGCGGGTCAGATCGTGGTTTCATCAAATTTACCGTTGAAGTCTATTCTGGCGAATTATCTTTCTGCTACGCCTGGTTCGATGCAAGGATTGGTTAAGCACCCGTTCTACGAGGACCTAGACCTGAAGCTACGCAAGGTCGACGCTGGCATCCCCGCACCCCAGGAAACCGTGGAAGATGTGGTGGAACGCGTGCTAAGTGGCGGATTGGCCGCCCAGCGTCCCATCGTGGTAGCGCAGCGCGAGACTTACGCGCCAGAGGATCTGATCCGGCCCGTGAACAAGGTACTTATTCATGCTCGGGGCTGTACCGCTTCGAAGCTGATTCGCATCGCGCAGCAGCAGGATATTGACGTAGTGCTGGTACAAAGTGACCCAGACATGGAGTCCATGGCGGCAGATCAACTGCGCGACCAAGATACCCTCGTCTGCATCGGCGGCAATACACCAGACGAGTCCTATTTGAATGCGAAAAGTGTACTCAACGTCGCTCAGATGCAGGGTGTGGACAGTTTGCATCCTGGTATTGGATTTTTGTCAGAGAACGCCGACTTCGCCGATATGGTGCGCAACCGTGGCATTAATTTTATTGGACCGCCCGTGCGAAGCATGGAGACCATGGGTAACAAATCCAATGCCATAAACACCTCGATTCGACTGAATGTACCCGTAGTTCCTGGCAGTCACGGCATCATGACCGATGTTGAAAAAGCTGCGGAAGTGGCAGCAGAGATTGGCTATCCAATTTTGATTAAAGCTGTTCATGGCGGTGGCGGCAAAGGCATTCAGTTAGTCAATGGCCCAGAAGAGTTCGAGCATCTTTTTTATCGCGTAGGCGTCGAGGCGCGCAGTGCCTTTGGTAACGGCGATGTGTATCTCGAAAAATACGTTACCTCCTTGCGCCATATTGAGGCACAACTACTGCGTGATATCCACGGCAATACGCATGTGCTGGGTATTCGCGACTGTAGCGTTCAGCGCGACAAGCAAAAAGTGATCGAAGAGTCTGGCTCCACCATGCTGCCGAAAAAGCTGTTAGATGTGGTGAAACGTTCGACCGCCGATATCGCCAATGAAGTTGGTTACGTCGGCGCAGGAACGGTTGAGTTCATCTATGACCTGAAGTCCGACGCGGTTTATTTTATGGAGATGAACACCCGGTTGCAGGTAGAGCACCCGGTCACTGAATGGACATCTGGCATCAATATCGTGGCAGAGCAGTTTCGAATCGCCTCAGGAGAATCCATCGCCGACTTGAAGATTAAGTCGACGGGTTACTCCATCGAAGCGCGGGTAAATGCTGAGCGCATTCTGCAGCAGGGCGACGGCTCACTGGCCTTCCGACCGCATCCGGGTGAAGTACTGGAGTGCGATTTCCCCGAAGAGGAGGGGGTGGAGATAATCACAACCGTGGGCTCGGGCAAGTTTGTTTCGCCTTATTACGACAGTATGGTGGCTCAGGTGGTTGTGTATGCAAAAAATCGAAACGCCGCTGCAGACAAGCTAATCGCCTATCTCGACAAGGTAACCATCTCCGGCATATGCACCAATATCCCGCTGCTTAAACTGGTGTTGGCTGACGAGGTATTCCGCAAAGGCAAATACGATACGGACTATTTGCCCCAGCTGTTACAGCGCACCGACATCGAGAAACTGATCGCCGAAATTGATGCCGGTAGCGGCAGCGCAGGTAGCGGTATTGATCGGGATAGTGTGCTGATTGAAGGCACTGATGAGCTAAAGGTGCTAGCGCCGGCGACGGCGATTTTTTATAACACGCCATCACCCTCGGAGCCTGAATACGTCAGTGTGGGTGATGTAATAGACCTCGATCACACCCTTTGCCAGCTGGAAGCGATGAAGATCTTTAACCCGGTGGCCCTCAAAGACTTCAACTCAGAGGGGGAAGTCTACGATTCGAGCAAGCGCTATCGCGTAACTCGGGTAAATGTGGGGAATGGCCAGCAAGTGAATGTTGGTGATTTGCTCTTTGTGGTAGCACCAGTCATTTAAGCCGTGTGGTAGGACCTCGCTCCTAGCGCAGTTTAGTATCGACGACGAACACACCGAGGGCAAACAAGAGACCCTCAATAATCGGCGTCGTCACCGAGATGATTAGCGCGGTGGATGTTTTGATGGCCGACATGTGTTCTCCTTAAAAACCCCCGGTTTTAAGGAAAAATAATCATTTCATATTCAGGTGGGAACACGGCATTCGGATGAGAAGGCTGTTTGGTGGCGCGGTCGACGGGGCAGTAGTCAATCCAAAAATGCAAGTTCTCGGTTAAGCACGGTCATGGCTGGTTCGGAGAAACCTACGCTATGCGCGAAGAGTAAGCACTTGGGCTGCCAATATTTGATTTTGCCAGCCGACAACCGGGCTTGGCGGCGATGGAGCGTCATACATTTATAAATGCCGGGTATGCCACCGTTGGGCGCGACGACACAGTCTGCTCGCAAATAACACCTAGCGAAAAAAGGTGCATCCTCAATGCTGCGATGGATGATCAAGTCGGTGAAACATGCGGTGCGACTCTCCTTAGGAAAAAAACGGCTTCTTGGAAAAACGGACTACCAAGGCGCAACGTTTGATCGATCTCATTGGCATAAAATTCAGGTGGCCCGATGGCCAGGTCTGTGGTGTTGGTAAGGACTTTCACCTTCTCAGGTAGTGCAGGTTTGGCAAAGGTTCTCGCCTGCGGGAGTCTTTCTTACCATTGCTCGATCCATAAACAATGGTATTTGTTTGGCGTGATGCTGGTACTAACTCTGCCACCCACGCGCTCAATAAACGCAGCACATCGGTTTTCCAAGCGATGGGGGAGTTTATCCAAAGCGAACCATTAGAAAGTTTTGCGACGGTCATGCGCGTGTTGGTTTCAGCGCCAACGAGCCACACGGAGATGCTGTCTATCGTCCAAAGATTGGTATGGATTTGAGTGAGCATATTGAGCAGCGTCTTACTGGGTCTCTGAAGACTACTTGTCTGGGGAAAGGACTGCTGGGAAAGCCGCCTTGGCCAGAGCGTTTCGTGATGAGATTCGCTTCCTATAGGCCTTGGGCGATGTTTGCAGGCAATAGCAAAAAAATACCTCGGACAATGCACAAGGTTGCAATGGTCAAAATAATTTGGCGGCTAATGCGCTGAAAACCGACATCGTGCCAGCGAGCCAATATCGCGACCCCTGCACGAGTTCCTAATATGGCAGCAACGATGGCAAGGGGGAAAATCCACCATACCAACTGGCTATCGACATTAACCAGCAGGCCGTAGTAGACGATGCGCAGTGTATGTCCGATGGTCTGAGTGAGGGCTTTGTTGGCGACGACGCTTTGGCGGCCGAGACCGCAGTTGAGATAAAAAACGTCGAGTCGGGGCCCCGCGGCCCCAGCAATAAGCTGAGCAAAAGTGACGGAGAATCCGCAGACCACGGTGGTGAGTGGTCTGGTGATGTCGAGTCCACGCAGGTGCTTGCTCCATTG
>JAYYHB010000240.1:0-12017 GCA_036157095.1 Pseudomonadota bacterium | reverse complement strand
GGCGACATTCTTGAACACTTCGCCGACAACGAAGACGTACGTGTCATTATCATGCGCGGGGCCGGCGGCAAAGCCTTTGTATCCGGTGCCGACATTTCAGAATTCGACAAAGAACGCGCCAACGCTGAGCAACGCGAGAGCTATGGCATTACTGCCAGACGCGCCACTCAGTGGCTGGCGAAAATTGAAAAGCCTTTGATTGGCCTGATTGAGGGCTACTGCATTGGGGGCGGCCTTGCCACAGCATTGTCTGCGGACGTGCGCTTCGCTACACCGGATTCGCGCTTCGGCATACCCGCAGCCAAACTCGGCCTTGGCTATGAATATGAGGGCCTGGCAAAGCTGGCACGCTTGGTTGGCCCCAGCCGAGCGCGGGACATCATGTTTTCGGCGCGTTTTATGCCGGCCAAGGAAGCTCTGGATATGGGATTGATAAACTTTATTGAAGAACACGATTACATCGAGGGCGCCTGTGTGTCCTACGCCAAAACGATCGCTGAAAATGCACCGCTGACCGTGAAGGCGGCCAAGGCCGCGATTAACGCCTGGGAGCGCGGTAGCCGTAAGGAGGAGACCAAAGCCGTACGCGCCATGGTTGATGCCTGCTTTGACAGCGAAGACTATCGCGAGGGTCGCAAAGCTTTTGCTGCCAAACGGAAGCCTGAGTTCAAGAACCGGTAGCAAGAGCAAACTGGCCATCTGCTAACATCGCTTTCTTTATCGCCTTAGTACCTAACTATGAATCAAGCCGTCACTGCCTGCGTCATCATTATCGGCAACGAAATCCTCTCTGGTCGAACCCAGGACATTAACCTCAATCATATAGCCTCGACTTTGGGTGGCTGGGGCATACAGGTTCACCATGCCAGAGTGATACCAGACGATGAGGACATCATCGTCAATACCATCAATGAGGTACGTAAGGCCTACAACTATGTCTTTACCACCGGCGGTATAGGCCCCACGCACGACGACATTACTGCAGTGTGCGTTGCCAAAGCCTTTGGTGTTCCCATTATACAACACCCAGACATTGCCGAGCGTATACGCCAGCGACCAGCGCCCGACGACATAATGGCGTCTCGTCTGCTGATGGCCCGCGTGCCTGAAGGTGCGGGTTTAATCGATAACCCGAGCGGCGGACCGCAGGGTTTTGCCATGGCAAATGTCTACGTTATGGCAGGCATACCCAGAGTCATGCAAGCCATGCTCTCGACATTGGAAGGAAAGCTTGAGAGCGGTTTCGTCGTGCGCAGCCAAACGGTAAGAGCCTATACCGGTGAAAGCTCCATCGCTGACGCACTCGCGCGAATTCAAAATGATTTTCCGAGCGTAGACATCGGCAGTTATCCCTTTCTTCGGGAGGAGCGTTACGGCACACACCTGGTCATCCGGGGTGAAGACACCAGCGTCTTGGCAACCGTCGCCCACGCGGTAATGGACGCGGTGCGCGCCATTGGCGAGGAGCCGGAAGACTTGGGTTTGGACGCAGACGCCTAATGCAGCCGATGCGTTGTATTTTTATGGTCCGAGCGCTCGTGACCAGCCCGAACTGGCCCGCGGCTGTATGCCTACTGCTAGCTGGTTTTGCGTCCCTCACATACGCCCAGCCGCATGTTTCTCTCGCCGTGCATACGGGCAAACCAGATCTCGTTTTCAGCAGCGGCGAACAGATTAATCGCGTGCAGGCGGCCCACACCGCGCTGGCCAACTGCCGCAAAACCGTAGCAGCCTCACCCGGATTAGAATCCACAGGTGTCTGCGAATTGGCTCGCATGGACGACATCGTGGTAACTCCCGCCCAAAAGCTTCTACCTCAAGCACCGACGCCACTTTTTCTGTGGCGATTCCAACATCACGAGGCCACCGTTTACTTGGCCGGCACTATTCATGTGCTCAAGGAGTCACTGTATCCATTGCCCCAGCCTTATTTGGATGCCTATGCAGCAACCCAAAAACTGGTTTTTGAAGTGGATCTGAGCCGCTATCCGCCCGCGGAGGTGCAGCAGCAGACGATGGCTTATGCAACACTGCCAGAGCAGTCGCTGCGACAAAGCCTGCCGAGTGAAACGTACAGTCAGTTAGTCTCAGCGGGTCTGATCTATGGGTTACCCGTGGGACAAATGCAGGCATTCAAGCCTATGCTCGCGTTTCAGCAGCTTGGCCTTCTCGGCTTTATCGCGATGGGCTATGACCCAACATTTGGCATCGATCACTATTTTGGGCAACTTGGTGAACGCGAGGCTGAGAATATCTTGCAGCTAGAGACACTAGATCTTCAGCTTAAGTTGCTGTTTGACCAGCCCCTAGATGTACAAACTGCCGTGCTTGAGCAAGCGCTCGCGGAACTTGACAATATAGAGCAATCCACGAGCGCCCTGGTGAGCGCCTACTTCAACGGGGATGATGCCCGCTTACTGTCGCTTGTTGAAGAGCAAGCGGGCGAGCACCCGCTGACTCGGGCGTTCAATGCGCAGCTGCTGGACCAGCGCAACCGCGGCATGGCGAGAACAATTCAGGCCTATCTAGCAAGCGATCAAAGTTATTTTGTACTCGTGGGGGCCGCGCATACCGTGGGTCCGCGAGGCATCGTCGCGCTGCTCGAATCTGCGGGTTTTACTGGAGCCCGCATTGCCTCCAATCAGACCATCCCCGAGTTGCAGCAGTAGACCGCGATGAGTCAATGCTCTTTTCAACCGGCATTCGGTCTGTCGAATCCGAATCTGCAAACCATTGTCAGCAGCGTCGGAAGAAAAATCATCAAACCAGCATGGCTGCAAGAGTTTACTCGCCGGTCGCAACGTCGAGACATTCACGTTCAAGGTCAGCACCTGACGGCTCAGTACGATTACTCGCATAACGACGACGCTGCATTGGTCATGATCATTCATGGATGGTTGGGCAGCGCCGATTCCAGCTACGTGCTGTCAACCGCTCACGCGTTACAAACCGCCGGATTTCATATCGCCCGCCTGACGTTGCGCGATCATGGCGGCACTGCAGACTTAAACGAGGGCCTATTTCATTCCGCCATGACAGACGAGGTGGTGGCCGCTGCCGAGTTCATCATGGATGACTTTGGCCGCAACACCGCGGGCCTGGTGGGGTTTTCCATGGGGGGTAATTTTGCATTGCGCCTCGCGGCTGCGCTGCCCCAACTACATGCGCTGGCTATTTGTCCCGCAATCAGTCCGCAACATACCGTTGAGCAGATTGGCAGCAGCATAATTTATGAGCGGTATTTTCTCAGGAAATGGCGGACGCTTTGGCAGCAAAAGCAGGCGGCTTTTCCACACATATACGATTTTTCGTCGATGAATCGGGTGGGTAGCATTCAGGCCCTTACCGAGTTTTTCATCAAAGAGCATACGCACTTTGAGAATTTGCAGGCCTACTATGCCGCCTACGATTTGCGCGGCGACGCCTTGAACGAAGTGAACGCCGCGATACTTGCTGCCTTCGATGACCCGATCATTCCTCCGGAGCACTACCAAGTATTGCCGACATCCATTGACGTCCATCTTACCCAACGCGGCGGACATACCGCCTACATCAAAAACTGGCGACTCGAAAGTTGGGTAGATGACTACAGTCGAGCATTTTTTAGTGAACGCCTGAATTCATAAACACCGTCAGCTAGTTCACATTCAAAAGCCAGCCTCTCTACAAACTCTGGACTCGACGACTTGGAGTTGTGAGTTGGCCCCTCTTGAGCATTCAGACTCTTTGCCGAAAAACGCCAATGTAGTGCGGGTTTCGCCGCACCCCGGTAAGCAATCCCGTCGGCTTTCTCGCCCTGCAGCTCTGCCCCAAGTTTTTGCGCCACGGCCAAGCTGGCCGCATTCAACGGGTCGATATACAGAGCGACCTGCTCGAAAAGGCCACTTTGGAAAACGTATTCCAAGGCAGCTCTCGCTGCCTAAGTACAGATACCCTTACCTAGCGCTCGGCGTCTGAGCCAATAGCCCCTGAGGCCGGCCCCTTCTGGCGGTTAGCTAATTTCGAGTTCCCAAGGATGCGGCGTGACTTATCGTTAGTAATTATCCGGCGGTATGCGGATTGATTTGCCCAGAGAACGCGACCCTCATCGACCCAGCGTCGGGCATCCCCTAGCGAGTAGCACTGGGTCGCCCAATCTAGCCATGGGCCTAGGTGACCGACGGATTCTAGTACCGCTGAGCGCATTTCAGCGACGTCGGAGATTTTAAAGGGTCGGATGTGGATTTGCGTAGAAACCTCCTAACGGGGCTTCTATTTCAAAACAATCTGACAAAAAACACATAACCACTCATCGCGTTAATACGGCCTTTTATCGAGACACAGATATTCGAGGCGCAGATTATCAAGGCTCAGGCGATCAGTGGGCTGCGCACGGCTTTTACTCGTTTTGTGAAGCCTCTTTTTGTCGAAAGAAATAGGCCAGCACCACCAGAACCGCAGCGATACCAAAATAGTATTGAATCATGTAGGTAAAAATGGGCGACACGCTCTCCAGACCACCATCCGTCGCCTCACCGCCGAGCAGCCCAGCCAGCACTCCTCCAATGGCCGAGGCGAGAAACCAAAGACCAAACATCTGGCCTACATAGCGCTTCGGCGAGTACCGAGAAAACGCCGACAGCCCGATGGGCGAAAGGGTCAGTTCTCCCCAAGTTTGCAGTAAATAGGTAATCAGCAGCCACTGCAGTCCGATGGGTGCGGACTCCAGAGCCACACCAACGGCCAGCAACATGACTACGAAGCTTAGACCCATAAACAGCAGGCCAAGGGCGAACTTCAGCGGCAGGGACGGATCCATATTGCGCCGACCCAGGTAGGCCCAAAAAGCCGCAAACATGGGCGCGAAAACCACCACATATATGGGGTTAAAGAACTGCACCCATGAAACGGGCATGTCGACGCCTAAAAAATTGAGGTCGGTATAGTCCCGAGCAAATAAATTCAGTGAACCACCGGACTGATCGAAGCCAGACCAAAAGGCAGCGGCGGCGATAAACAGCAAAAACAGGAGCACCACATTTTTTCGCTCGGCTGGGTTCAAACCGGCAAAGCAGTAGAGGTAGAGAAAATAGATGCCCGCTATCGTGGTAAGGGCATAGGCTAACCTTTCCGCGAACACGCTAGCGCTGACCTCGATCACCCCGGTACCAAAGAGCAGTACGACCAAGGCGGAAGCCAATGCAACGAACATTGCCCAACGACCCAACTGATCCCGCCGGGCCTGGGGCATAGGGTTGGGCTCAAGCCCTGCGTCGCCCAGGAAGTGGCGTGTACGTACATACTGGATAACGCCCAGAATCATGCCGACTCCGGCTGCACCAAAGCCCCAGTGCCAGCCGATTTTTTCTCCCATGAATCCACAAACCGCGTAGCCGACTGTCGAGCCAATATTGATCGACATATAAAAAATCGTAAAACCCGCGTCACGACGCGGGTCGTTGTCTGCATAGAGTTTGCCCACAATGGTTGAGATGTTGCTTTTCAGCAGCCCACTGCCGATGGCCACCAAGCCAAGACCAAAAAAGAGTCCGGACTCAATCGGTACCGCTAGGGTCAAGTGTCCCAAAGCGATGATCACCGCGCCGTAGAGCACCGCACGCTGGTGGCCGAACAGGTTATCCCCCAGCCAACCGCCGGGAACCGCCAAGAAATACACCATACCAACGTAGATACCATATATCGCCTGGGCTTCTAGTTCGCTCATGCCCAACCCGGCATTGGCCAGGGTCACCGCCCCGGTCATATACAGCACCAGCAGGGCACGCATCCCGTAGTAGGACATACGCTCCCACATTTCCGTAAGAAATAGGGTTCGCAGGCCAATCGGATGACCAAAGAATTCAGCGTTGGTTGCCGTCAATCGTTTATCCTCAGTGGGGAATGGCGTCGATCCGTCTGCGGTATCAGCAAGTAGGCCAGTCTCCTGCCTTCGATAACATGGAAGGTAACTGCTTACCCAAAATCGGTTCCAGCCATGCGACACCATCTAGCAGAGGTTGCATGGCCAAATCGTGTGCTACGTCACTTCGATTGAGCATATAGACCAAATCTTCCGTGGCGATATTACCGCTGGCGTTGGGTGCAAAGGGACAGCCGCCTATGCCGCCAATGCTGGCGTCCAGGGTTGCAACACCGGCAAGTAAACTGGCGAAGGCATTGCCGATACCGGTATTTCGGGTGTCGTGAAAATGCGCGCGCATGGGCACATCACCGGCTAGATTGCTGAGGGCCTCAAAGGTTTGCTGCACCTGCCAAGGCACCCCGACACCAATAGTATCGGCAAGAGCAATTTCCACAGGGCCTGCTTCGAGTAGCGCCTCGGCCGCTGCTAGAAGATTTGTCAGCGGCACCTCACCCTCGAAAGGACAACCAAAGGCCACCGCCAGGGTCACTTGAACCGGAAACCCTGTTTGCTGACCATCGCGTATCACTTCCCTGGCCATGGCCACGGCATCCGCCACCCGCTGACCCTGGTTGCGCTCGCCAAAGGTATCACTCAGCGGCACAACCAAACCGGCTTCATCCAGATGGGTTTCGCGCAGCCTGCGGTAGCCTCGCTCATTCAAGATCAAACCCGTGTAGCGTACGTCTGATCGCTGGGGTAGACCGGCGCAAACCGCCTCAGCATCCGCCATCTGAGGCACCCGCAGAGGGTGCACAAAGCTGGTCACTTCGATGCGCTTGCTTCCCGATGCAAGGGCGTGATCGATCAGCCTCAGCTTTTGTGCCGTGGGGACCAGTACGTCCTCGTTTTGCAGCCCATCTCGGGGACTGACTTCCATGACGGTTACCGAGGCAGGTAGCATAGTATCGACCTAAAATCCTTCCCGCAGGCTGACGGTTTTATTGAAGACCGGCACGTTGCCGTCGGCTTGTTCGTCCCGGTAAAAGTATCCCTGGCGCTCGAACTGAAAGCGCCCTGATTTGTGGGCCAGCAAGGCTGGCTCGGCCATGGCGTCCAGCCGCGTTAATGAATTGGGGTTGATATCGTCTAAAAATGTTTTGGAGGAAGGGTTAGGCACATTGAACAAACGACCGTAGTCCATCACCGTAATCGGCACACTGGCCCTGGCATCCACCCAATGCACAACGCCCTTGGGTTTAAGCCCCGAGGTATCCTGACCACTCTTGGAGTCGGCAAAGTACGTGCAGTTCAACTGCACCACATTACCGCTGTCATCCTCAATCACTTCATCGCATCGAATAATGTAAGCGTAACGCAAGCGCACCATTTCGCCTGGTGAGAGGCGCTTCCACTTGGGGGGCGGCTCTTTGGCAAAATCGTCGTGCTCAATAAAGATTTCGGCGCCAAAGGGTAACTCACGTTTGCCAAGATCCTGATTTTGGGCATGCCACGGCCCTTCCAGAATTTCGCTTCCCTCGTAATTAGTGATCACGACCTTTCACGGGTTGAGCACCGCCATACCCCTGGGAGCACTCGACTCCAACTCTTGGCGTATACAGAAATCCAGCAAATTCATCTCAATAACGTTGTCTTGCTTGGTAACACCGATGCGCTGGCAAAACTCGCGTATAGCGCTGGCTGGGACACCTCGTCGACGCAGGCCAGCAATGGTGGGCATTCGAGGGTCATCCCAACCGGTGACCAAGTGCTCTTCAACTAGGCGATGAAGGAGACGCTTGCTCATTACGGTGTATTCCAGCCCGAGCCGCGAAAACTCGATCTGCGGTGGGTGGTAATTGATGTTGATGTTTTCCAGCACCCAATCGTACAGGGGCCTATGATCGGCAAATTCCAGAGTGCACAGTGAGTGAGAAATATGTTCGATGGCATCGCAAATGCCGTGAGTGAAGTCGTACATCGGGTACACGCACCAGTCATCGCCGGTGCGTTGGTGCGAGGCGTGACGGATACGATAAATCACCGGATCGCGCATGTTCAGATTCGGCGAGGCCATATCAATTTTAAGGCGCGCCACATGGCTTCCGTCAGAGAACTCTCCCGCCCGCATGCGACGAAACAGATCTAAATTCTCGTCCACCGTTCGATCGCGGTAGGGACTGTTCTCACCGGGCTGCGTTAAGGTGCCTCGCGTGGCGCGAATCTGCTCCGCGTCGAGGGAACAAACATAGGCCTTGCCATCGCGAATCAGTGCTTCTGCATAGCTGTAAATCTGATCGAAGTAGTCAGAGGCGTGAGTAATAGTTTTCCACTGGAAACCTAGCCATGCCACGTCGCGCTGTATCGACTCCACATACTCATTGGTCTCCTTTACCGGATTGGTGTCATCAAAACGAAGATAGGTTTCGCCGCCATACTCCTTGGCGACACCAAAGTTAAGGCAGATGCTTTTCGCATGACCGATATGCAAGAATCCGTTGGGCTCAGGAGGGAATCGAGTAATAACGCCCTGATCCAAAGCGTTCTCTGCCAGATCAGACTCGATGCGTTGGCGAATAAAATCAGTGGTTTCGTTTTCCATGACTACCTTATTTTCGGGCACGCGGTCAAAGCGTGCATATGCCAGAGGCAATTGTGAGAGGTACCGGGTTGAAAAACTACGCTTGCGACGACAATTTTATGCGCAACCCTGGCATTTTGAGGATTCACTCGTGAGTTCGGGAAAGAACACCAAGGCAAACGCGACATCAACACCACTAGCCACAACGCGATGGCAACTCTTAGTGGTAGGCATCGCCATCTGCACGGCTGCGATATGGCTGACTGTATCCTGGTCGGGGTCTAATATCGAAGCGCTCCTTGAGCCGCGCATCGGCGATCGCGTCTATCAGGTCATTCAACAAGACACTTCCGTTGGCTACCTGCACACCCACACTGGCAGAGATGCCCAAGGCAATTGGGTGATGACCCAGCATCTGAACATCAACATGCTCAACGCTCCGCCCTACGTCTCAGAGCAAAGGCAGGTATTTGCGAAGGCTGCGCCGCACAAATTGCTTGCCGCCAACTTAGATGAAAAACGCGAACATCAGCATCAAATCGTTAGGCTCACCGCAACCGAGACAGGCTACACCATAGTCATGGAGCGCGATGGCGACACCGAAGTTGTCGAACGGCAATGGGAATATTCCGTAGTAGACCAGCTACATTTAGAACAACAATTGGCGGCTAGCCCAACTGTTGGCAGCGAGGTTACCGAGCGATACCTGGATATTCCCAAGCTGAAAATCAGTCAGCGCCGCCACCGGGTCATCGCAAGTTCTCGTTCCGGCTATACCCTGCAATCCGTCGAGGACGCGTCTACGACTGAACTTGATAGCCGGTTAAGGCTGACAAGTTTTCACGCACCCCATCAGTTTCGTTTCGAGTTAACCCAATCGGACCCGGATCATCTGCAGCAGTTTCTGTTTGCCGATACCGCTGAGTGGACAAGTCGGCGTGCGGTTGCTCCGCTAACCAAGGATTTGAGGCCCGAACAGACGCTTAAGGCGTTAACCCTGACCCTCAAAGCCCTAGGCGACAACACACTACTGTCCCTCGGGCTGCCAAGAACCCTACGCGCAACTCAGCAGCCTCAGGCCACCGCCGCTAGTGCCAAACACTATTTGACCGGCACATTGACACTGCCCGTTGACCACCCACAAATTGCCGCGCTGCTTGAGGATCAACCAAGCTTCTCCTCAAGCACTATTCAGCAACTGAGCGCAGGACTCATAGATCTAACTCGAAGCAATCTGGCCTACGCGGAACACCGGCCCGCAGGCTCAGTGCTTCGCGCTCTGGAAAGAGGCTATGGGGAATGCGTCGATTTCGCCGACATGCTCACCACCCTGGCTCGCAGTCAGAATATTCCGACGCGCACGGTCTACGGCATCGCCTATAGCACACTGCCAACGCCGGGATTTCGCTTTCATGCGTGGAATGAAATTCTGTTCGAAGAGCATTGGCATGCCCTGGACCCAACCTGGAACCAGGTCGTGGCCGACGCGACACACATACCCCTCGACAACCAAACCCTCGCGGCACTGGCCAGCGCGATGCAGGCTCAGGCCATCGCCTTAACGCCCACGCAAACCTCCTACGAGACTTAGGGGCACAGCCGCGGCTCAATCGCTGCGTTTTTTGCGCAGCAGACCCTCTTGGCTCATTGAAGCCACTAAGGCACCAGATTCGGCAAAAAACTCTGAGTGCACCATGCCGCGAGAACTCTGTGCGGTCGACGTGCGCTTGTGAAAGAGCAGCCACTCATCCAGGGGGGCAGTGCGATGGATCCACAGGCTATGATCGAGGCTTGCCATTTGTATCTCACTGCGATTGGTGCTGGCTTGGTGCGGGAGCACCGCAGTACTGACCAAACCCATGTCTGAGGCATAAGCTATCAAGCACCGCGCTAGGGCCTGTTTACGATAGGCCGCTTCTTCAGGGTCTTCGATTTGTTGCGGCAGGGTGAGGGCTTCACGGAATTTGATCCAAGTTGGGTTCCAGAAACGATCCTCACCCCAGGCCTTACTGCCCAGCTCAAAGACAGAGCGCAGATGAAAGGGGCGGTCTACCTTCGCGATAGGACTCATACGGGGATCCGCTCGGGCACCGCCAAGTTCTCTCGCGACCTCGACGTCCTCCCGCAGTTCTCTGGGTGGCGGCACGTTGGGCATGGGCGCACTGTGTTCTAAACCGAGCTCATCCGCCTGAAACGAGGCATCCATGTTGAAGATCGCCTGACCATTTTGGATGGCTACAATTCTGCGAGTCACGAACGAGCGCCCATCCCGTACCCGCTCGACCTCGTAGAGCACGGGACGATCAACTCGGCCTGGCCGTAAAAAATAAGCATGCAGCGAATGCAAATGGACCCTCTCGACGGTGCGATAGGCCGCAGCAGACGCCTGAGCCAGCACTTGACCACCAAACAACCGAGCGCCGTTTTCTGTTTCATTCTCGCCCTGATACAGATTTTCTTCGATCTTTTTCAGATCAAGGACATTGAGCAATTTAGCGGCGCGGCTTAAGCCGGGATCGGACATCAAGATTCTCTGGCTAACGACATAAAGGACTTAGCGCGCTCAGCGATCAAGCTAACAGCTCGGTTTGAACCCGAGCGGCGCAGTCTGGATACTAGCGCATGCGGACAGGGTTTTGCTCCTATGTCCTTGGCGTAAGCGCTCAGACACAAACCTTTACGGTACTTTTTATGACCGATTCAGAACACAACGCTTGGCTAGAGGCAGCGCTGGCCAACACATTGGCCGGCGAGCCCGTCGAGAACATAACGATCAGTAGCAGTAAAATAGGCATTCACGATGCGTACGCCCTGCAGCGCAAACTTGTCGCCAAACTTGAATCCAACGGCGGTTGGGGTGGCGTCTATGGATACAAAGCAGCTCTAACCGCAGTGCCTGCTCAGCAAGCCATGGGCATTAACGAGCCAATTATTGGCGTTGTATTCGAGCATGCGGCGTACCAAGCCGACAGTGCAACGACAGTTGCGACGGACCGACTCGTGCTGCTGGAGACCGAAGTAGGCTTTACCCTGCGCAAGGAAATTACTGCACCGGTCGCTAAGGACGACGTTTTCGATGCCATCGCCTGCTGCAGCGGCATGATTGAACTTGCCTCCCCCAATCTCCAACAGCGCCCTACGGGTGCTGACCTTATCGCGAACAACGCAGCCTCCTACGGCTGCATTTCTGGAGCATCTGCAGCGTATCCCACGGACATTGATATTGACGCCTTACCGGTCTCTCTCACCTGTATCGACGCAGAGCAGCGGGCGCTTCATACCGCCATGGCGGGTAGCGTGATGGCCGGGCAGCGCGATGCATTGATTTGGCTTATAAACCAAATCCTGGCGCAAGGCTATGAACTGCGACCCGGACATGTGTTGATGACAGGATCCATTGGCAGCATGCATCCGGGCAAGGCGGGCAGGTATCGCGCTGACTTCGGTGCGCTGGGCGAACTTAACTTCGCTCTGGACTAGGGCCGCTGCCAGCCCAATCGTCAACAGGAGCACGCAGAACTTTTTGACTTATTTCTGTCGCTGCGGCATTTCCTGAAAAGAATATATTGCTTGTCGGTTATTCTTTTTCATTCT
>JAYYHB010000239.1:0-12465 GCA_036157095.1 Pseudomonadota bacterium | reverse complement strand
TCTCGCATTCTTGCTGCCCACAGTCAGTCCCATGTGGATTTTCTGCGTGGGACAAGTCCCGAAGAGGGTATTGTACCGTTGGATCCCGATACTTGGATGAGCCCCGCTAGTTTCAGCGCGGCTGAGCTCGCTGCCGGGGCGGTATTTTCTGGCATGGACACGGTGCTCAATGGCGCCCAGCAGAGAGTCTTTTGCGCTGTGCGGCCACCTGGCCACCATGCGGAACGCGACAGCGCCATGGGATTTTGTTTGCTCAACAGCGTCGCTATCGCCGCTATTGCCGCGCTAGATCATGCGGAAGTCGAGCGCGTGGCCATCCTAGATTTCGACGTTCACCACGGCAATGGCACTGTAGATGTCTGTCGCGATCATCCGCAAATACTCGTCTGCTCCAGTTTTCAGTCCCCCTACTATCCCAATCGTCTCGATGACCTGGTCCAACCCAATATTGTGAATACGCCTCTAGTTGCCGGCAGTGATGGCAGGGTGTTTCGTGCCGCCCTTGAACGTGATTGGCTGCCTGCATTGGAGGCACATCAGCCTGATATTGTGTTCGTTTCTGCGGGTTTTGACGCCCACGTGAACGATCCCCTGGCGGATTTACGGTTGGTTGAGGATGACTATCGATGGGTAACGCAGTTTATCGTGTCGATGGCGATCCAATATGCCCAGGGTCGGGTAGTATCGACCCTGGAGGGCGGTTACGACCTAGATGCACTGGCTCGGTCTGTAACAGCCCACTTAGGGGCTCTTGCCTGATCAAGCAAGGCCTAGAGCCTCGAAGCCGAAGGGCTAGCGGCGGTTAATATCCTGCCCGCCGCCGTCGCAGTAAAGCCGCTCTCCGGTCAGATAGGAATTGGCTTCACTGACCAGAAACTTGACCACGTTGGCAACATCATCCGGTTGACAGACGCGTCCCCAGGGCATGCTCTGGTCCAGGGTACGAAGGTCTTCAACCCCCTGCAGGGCATTCATTAGCCGCTGGCCCATGTCGGTATCCACCAGACCCGGCGCAACGATGTTGACTCGAATACCATTGGGCCGTTCCTCTTTTGCTAACGTATAGGCTAAGGCTTCCATGGCAGTTTTGCCCATGTTGTACGGCGCCCCGAAACCGCTAAGTGACCGAGTGGCGACACTAGAGATCATGACAATATCGCCTCGGTCTAAGGTGCGCATTTTGGGAATCACCAGCTTGCTCAGGTAGTGCGGACCGAATGCATGAGTGGCGACGACGCGCTGGAGCTCGGCGGGGTCGGTTTGCTCAACGCTTTGTCCCCGGCTGGCGATGCCTGCGTTGTTGATCAAAATTCCAATAGGACCATGGTCGGCCTCTATGGCGGCCACCATCTCAGCATTTTGTTCGTAATCGTCAACCGAGGCTGAATAGGCTTGGGCCTTGCCACCTGCGGCCTCTATGGCGGCAACGGTTTCTTCTGCGGCCTCGCTATCCCGTCGAAAATTTACCGCGACGGTCGCACCGTCAGCGGCGAGCGCCATAGAAATGCCGCGGCCAACGCCCCGTCCGCCGCCGGTAACTAAGGCCACGCGGCCCGCTAGTGATGCCGTCATCTGTCTCCCCTCGCTCTTGTGATCTGTTTTCTAATCTGCCTCTTTGGCTCAAAACCCAGCTTCAACTGTTTACCTACTGACCGTTGAATTGGGCATCGCGCTTTTGCAAAAAGGCGCTGACACCCTCTTTGAAATCGCTGCTTTGGCCGGCTTCATTTTGCAGATCGGATTCAAGCTCTAACTGCTGCTCGTAGGAATTGGACCACGTCTTCCAGTAGGCTTTGCGGATCAGCGACAACGACTTAGGACCATTGGCAAGGCGATTGGCTACCTCCATGGCACCGGTCATGAGTGCCTGTTGATCGTCATAGACTCGATTGACCAAGCCCCAGTCTTGGGCCTGCTCAGCCGGAAGCCGCTCGGCCAGCAGTGATAGTTCCATTGCACGGCCCCAGCCAACCAATCGAGGCAAGAGGAACGTTGCCCCGCCGTCAGGGATCAAGCCGATGCGGGCAAAGGCCTGCAAAAAGTAGGCTTGGCGCGAGGCGCAGACGATATCGCCCATCATAGCAAAGCTCATGCCAACGCCAGCGGCGGCACCGTTGACCGCCGTCACCATCGGCATATTCAGAGCGCGCAATTCAAACATGAGCGGATGGTAGGTATTGCGCAAACCGTCACCAGCTCCACCCTTACGACGTTTGTCGCTGTCGTCATTCAAGTTTGCGCCGGCACAAAATCCGCGACCTTCACCAGTGAGAAGCAAACAGCGGGTATCGCTGCCACGGGCCTTGATTTGCGCGATGGCTTCGGCGAAGTCTTCGAGCATTTGCCCGCCCACTGCATTCATCACTTCCGGGTGGTTGAACTTCAGCACCGCGACGCGGTCGATAAATTCAAGACTCATGCGTTCCATATCAATCCCCTCTAATGTCAAAACTCGTTAGCGAGATTACCCAATGGATGCAACCAGCGCACCTACTGGCAGGCCCAAATTCGCGCTGCTAAAGTGGCTTATGGCCCATGCACATCATCATACGGACAAAGACATCGGGGCATTGCGCAAAGCCTGCCTGCTGATCACTTCTTTTATGTTGATAGAGCTTGGGGTTGGCATTTGGGCAAACGCACTAGTGCTGGTTGCGGATGCAGGGCACATGTTCTTAGACGCCACTGCACTGGGCCTGGCATGGTGGGCGGCGCATCTGTCGACCCGCGGCGGCGATCATCAACTCTCCTATGGTTATCACCGTTTTCAAGTGCTGGCTGCCTTTGTGAACGGTCTTACCCTGGCCGTTCTGATTATTTGGATCACCGTGGAAGCTTTGCAACGCATGATGAATCCAGAAGTGATGAATCCTTGGCCGACCCTAATCGTTGCATCACTTGGCTTCGTGGTGAATTTGATCGCCTTTCGCCTTCTGCATGACACCAGCGGCAACGCCAACATCCGAAGTGCAGCCCTGCACGTATTGGGAGATTTACTTGGCTCCGTCGCCGCCATGATAGCTGCGGTCATCGTGATGAGTTTCGACTGGCTTTATGCTGATCCGGTGCTCACGATGGCCATCGTAGTGATTCTAAGTCGCGGCGTGTATGCCGTGCTGAAGGAATCAGCGAACATTCTGCTCGAAGGCGTCCCTGCGGGAGTGAACTTGACGCAAATCAAACAAACTCTGACCGAAGAAATTGATGAGGTGGATGGCGTCCATCATGTCCACGCTTGGGGCTTAACCGCCGAAAAGCCGCTGCTCACGCTCCACGCCCTGATACCCGAAAGTGCGCAAGTGCAAACTGTAGTGCGTGATATCAAGCAACTGCTAAAAGAGCGATTCGACATCGAGCATTCCACCATTCAGGTAGAGTTAGGCCCGTGTCCTGATGATCAGCCTGGCCATGCACATTGAGCGGCGAAGCTTAGCCCAGCAGCTGCTGCGCTCGATCGATCAGCGCCTTCATTGACAGCGCTGTGATCTCCCAGGTTTCGTCGACCCGCTTGCCACGGCGATGCAGGCTCAAATTCAGTCCGCTGATAATGGCGAATTTATAGGCCGCCAAGGCCCTAAACCAATTTAAATCCTTTACGCATTGCCCGTAGGCGCTCTGATATAGGTCAATCAGGGTATCTGGATCTAAAAACATCGTACGTGGCGATCCACTATCCCAGGCGTCACGATCACTGAAGGTACATATCCAGCCGACGTCGTTTAACGTCGCGCCGATACCCGTTAGCTCAAAGTCAATTAGCGCGAGCAGCTGTGCATCCTTGGAGGCGAAGAGGTTGGCCGTTTGAAAGTCGCCGTGGAAGATGCCGATAGGCGCATCCGCAGGCATGGTGTCCAGCAGGCGCTGGCGAACCCTCGGCACATCGGCCAGCCGCTGTGGTTCGGCCGCTTTCTCAAAAAAACGATCCCAGCGGGTGACGTCTTCGGCAAAGGGTACAGGGGCACCCAGATAGGGCACCTTGGCAACATCAATTCGATGAAGGCCTGCCAGCGCCGTCATCGCCTGGCGACCAAATTCCAGATGCTGGTCTGCGGAAAGTCCGCATCCCCAATCGTCCGGCCCGATACGCATCACATCGCCCTCGAGCCATGGCACGATAAAATACGGCGAGCCAAACCACTGTATGTCATCGCCGGACCATTTCACGGAACAGTGCGGCACATCTGTACCGTCTAGCGCATTAAGCACAGCAACCTGTCTGAGCACATCCGCGGTGCCCACCCACTTCACCCCCGGAGGCGGCAGGCGAATGAACCAAGATTCGACCGCTCCCGCGCTCGCCACGCGAAATCCGTAAGCGAAGCCCGCATGGCCCGGCATGACCACCACTTCCGTCACGTCGCTAGGTTCTGCGTAATGCGCTGCGCAAAACACATCGAGCCGCTGCCGCAGTTCATTCAGTTCCATGGTCTCTCCCTACATAGACCGCTGGCCCATGGCGAAACGTCGAGGGCCAAGATTCACTTATACCGGCGCTTTGTGGTCGAATTGCTCCCGAAGCACGCGCTTGAGAATTTTGCCGCTGGGGTTGCGCGGTATTTCGTCGACGAACTCAACCATCTGAGGCTGCTTAAAACGCGCAAGCCTGCCTTGGCAAAACTCCAGCACCTCTGGCGCGCCTAGGTTATCGTCGCTGCGCACGACAATTGCCAAGGGGGATTCACCCCAGCGTTCGCTTTCTTGACCGATGACAGCAGCTTCACGAATACCAGGATGGGTAGCCAACACTCCCTCAATTTCGGCGGGATAAACGTTCTCGCCACCGCTGATAATCATATCCTTGATGCGATCTTGGATACTGACGAAGCCCTCATCGTCCATGATCGCGACATCGCCAGTGCGCAGCCAGCCATTTTTAATGGTCTCTGCAGTCGCCTCCGGACGATTCCAGTACTCCACCATGATGTGCTCGCCCTTTACCAGTACTTCGCCCGCAGTCCCACGAGGTACTTCGTTGCCATCGTCGTCGGCAATCATTATTTCGGTGTGGAAGAACGCCTTACCTGTGGACGCGGGGTGCTTGATGGCATTTTCGGCGTCCATCAAACAGGCGGGGCCACACGTTTCAGTGAGGCCGTAGACCTGTTGAATACCCACCCCCATCGTGGCGAATGTCTGCACCAAGGAGGGCGGTACGGGCGCCGCTCCTGTCATCATCCATTTCAGTGTCGAATAATCAAACTGCTCGAAATTAGGCACCTGCAGCATGAAGTTCAGCATGGCGGGCACTGCTAAACCACTGGTGATTTTTTCACGCTCGATAATTCTCCAAGCCTCGACGGGATCAAACGAACGCATCACCACTGAAGTAGCCCCCATGTAAACGTTCACTGCCAGCGGCGTCAGCGCACCAACATGGAACATGGGCAGACATGCCAGGTAGCGTTCGGGGTCGTGATAGACCGCGGTACCTCCAATGGTGAGCAGACCCCAGATAGACGTATGGTGTGTGTGCACGACTCCCTTTGGCAAACCAGTCGTCCCTGAGGTGTACATGATGTAAAGCATGTCGTGATCTGCGGCTCTCAGCTTTGGTTCGCTGATATCACCGACATTGCGGAAGGCACGATAGTTTTCGGCGAAATGGGCCTCATCCTCGTGCGTTACATGCAGCCACTGTTTTATATCGGTCTTGTCGCCGCGGCTGTGCAGCTCGGCTACGGTATCGACAAACTCATTGTCAAAGATCAGTCGCGTCGTGCCGCTGTCTTTCAAAATAAATTCAAGTTCGTCTGCTACCAAGCGCCAGTTTAAAGGCACGACGACCGCACCTATCTTTGCCAACGCATAGTAGCTTTCCATGAATTCACTCGAATTCATTAACAGCAAACCTACGCGTTCACCCTTGGCAATGCCTGCTGCCAAAAAGCTGTTCGCCAGTTGATTGCAGCGGTTGTTCAATTCGGTATAGGTCAGGCGCAGGCTACCGTCGCTTTCAACGTAGGCCTCGCGCGTCGGTGATAACAGCGCCCGTTTAGACAAAAATAAACCCAGATTGTTTTGCATCCTGGCTCCCCACTTTGCTGATGTTTGAATTAACGTTACCTGTGTACCTATTGTTGTAGAAAGAATCCTCGGATACCAGCAACGAACGACTTGGTTGAGAAACCCTCATACACCGGCAATCCGTCCACAACGTCGGGACAGGCTGCGCTATCTACCCACGGGAGGCCCTTGGTGCTCTAAGTTTCTCCGCACCCGGTTTCGACACTTTACAGACCGCCCTTTTGATCTGGACATTTAAAAAAAACGCGGTATGTTTGTTCACCCTTTGTACCTATACAGATCGATGGCGCATCCGTTAGCAGACGACTTTTACCGCATCGGCAGCGTTGCTGCCCTCACCGGCATCGCCGTCGAGCGCCTGCGGGCATGGGAAAGGCGGCACGATTTTAGCCCAGCACACAAGCACGGTAGAACCCGCTTTTACAGCGGAGATCAGCTAAAAAGACTCAAAAAAATCAAGCACCTGATTGATCGCGGTCAAACGGTATCCAGCGTTATTCATCTAACCGAGCAGCAGCTCGACCAGAGGCTAGGCGACAGTTCGTCCCACGCCACCACGCCCTCTAATGGCGTAGAGTTGTACACCCCCCAAGTCGGCCTGGTGGGCGCGAATTTACTGCAGTTAGAACAGACACAGGAATCGACGGATCGTGTTGAAGTGGTGGCCCGCTGGGCAAATCTGAATGCACTACTGGATACCAGCCAACAGCAGCAGGAGCCACAGGTACTGGTCTTTCAAATGCCTGTGCTGAACACGCAAGACATCGAAAAAGCTCAAAAACACCTGTCGAACAGCAAAATTATCAGCGCCTACCAATTTGCCACCGCAGCTGAGCTAAGCCGCTGCCAGGCGACAGATACGCCCGTGCTCAAGTGGCCACTGGACTGGCGCGAAATCGAGTTCACCTGTCTTGAAGAGACAAAAAAAATAATTAAATCAAATTACTATACGCAGAGACGGTACAGCGACGAAGAACTGATTGCCTTGGCCGTAAGCGATCAAGACCCCAATCGACCGACTCAGCATCTGGTTGACGCGGTGCACCAAATCAACGCGCTGTCCGCGTATCTGCAAACTTGCGCGGAAGAGGCTGATGGAGCAGGAAGCGATAGTGCATCCCACCACGCCCTTTCAGAAGCATGCAGTGATGCCGCCCATGCTCGAGCATGTCTCGAAAGCGCCCTGCACACTATCGCCACAGAAGAAGAAGCGGTGTATCCAGCACAAGCCCCCAAGAATCCGGCATCGGGCTTAACCCACTGACCCAGTAATTGGCCCTGCCAAATAGACGCATCAAGCAAAAAGAGCAGCGCGACTCCCGAAAGCACCACAACTGTACAAAATCTGTATATATTTTGAACAATTTGCGAATTTATGGTTGATTTCATAATTTTGTACTGTACATTTGGCCCATCAGACTAGTTTTAGGCGTGCGAACAACTTTATGTAACTCCTTACAATGTCCTTCCCCCCAAAGAAGATCAGTTGTTTTCAGATGCAGTTTATCTGACACGCCTTTTTTATTTTCGTAACAGCGAAAGCCCCTGCCGAGGAGCATGCGTCAAACCCACTGGCGCGACGCCTCCAAGCCCTCATTTAGAAAATCCCTTTTCAGGAGAGCAACTCCAACGCCCACTCGGAAAGGGTGGTAACACCCTGTTTTTGAGCGTCCAGGTCGACATCGTGACCTTCCCCCATAGCGCCTACCAAGTATCGTTTGTACACACCCTGGTTAATGGCGGCCAAACGCCAGTGTGAGAAAGCCCGGTAATAGTTAATGTCAGCGAGATCTCTGCCGGTGCTCTGGGCATATCGCTCCGACAAGGTTTCGCGACTGCAGAAGCCCCCTGCCGAAGTCGGCGTCAGATCCTCTTCCCGCTCCCCGGGTGCAACCCAGGAATTCAGCAAATAACCTACATCGGCCAGCGGGTCTCCCAATGTGCAAAGCTCCCAGTCCAATACCGCGCTTACCTTGCCATCGTTGGTGATCATGTTGCCCAGTCGATAATCGCCGTGAACGATTGAATAGCCCACCTGCTCCGGCATGCGCTCAACAAGCAAGCGAGTGCTCTCATCCATCGCGGGCACTTCGTGAGTTTTCGTGGCTTCCCACTGAGTAACCCAGCGCTTCATTTGACGCTGCAGGTACGCCTCCTTGCGTCCTAAATCCCCGAGGCCCACGGTGTCCGGATCAATCTTATGTAGCGCTGACAGCACGTCGATCACATGCAGGCCAAGAATCTCTCGATTATCCTCGCTAAGCTCGGCGGCGGCATCGTGATCGTGCAACACCGGTCCTGCCACATAATCCATGACGTAGAACGGCGCATCATTGACCGAGTGATCGGTGCATAGATCCACTGTGGTAGCTACAGGCACCGAAGAACCCTTCAGGGCGGAGATGATTTTATGCTCCCGGCCCATGTCGTGAGCGCTTTGCAACACATGCCCCAACGGCGGACGGCGCAGTACGTAGGCGCGGCCCGCCCCGTCTGTGACGCGGTAGGTCAGGTTCGAGTGACCGCCGGCCAGCAGCTCAAAATCGAGAGGCGTCACTAAATTCTCGACCCGATCTGCGAACCAGGCCGTCACCGCGACGACATCAATACCCTCCATACCATCAGCCATTGTTTTTCGCTCCCTCTCATTGGCTTTACTTAGCGCCAGATCATAGCGGGAGGATGAGAACCAACGCTATACGGCGCAACAAAAAGCTAAAATCGACTTTATTACCCTCGCGGGTTGCACTTGAGGTGCGATGCCAGTGCCGTATCATCTCCTTTTTGTATTTGTTCTGGAGATCGTCATGTTGCGCATCCTTGCCATTACTGTTGGGCTGCTGATCGGAAGCAGCGTCCAGGCTGAACGCATCGAAAATTTCGTGCTACTTGACCAACACGGTGACGCACACAATCTGTACTATCATCGAGACAAGTCTGCCGTGGTCATCATGATCCAGGGCAATGGCTGCCCTATCGTGCGTAACGCGCTCACCGACTACAGAGCGCTAAGGGATACTTACGCCGACCAGGGCGTGCACTTCATGATGTTGAACGCAAATCTGCAGGACCAGCGCAGCACGATTTTGGCCGAAGCAGAAAAATTCGGCATTGATATGCCGATCCTACACGACGAAACCCAGCTCATCGGTGAGTCACTCAATCTTGTGCGGACGGCAGAGGTGCTGGTGATTGACCCGAAAAATTGGCAGATCGTTTACCGCGGGCCGATTAACGACCGGCAGGTCTATGAGCGTCAAAAGGCCGAAGCCTCTAACCACTATGCAGCGGACGCAATCGCCAATGTGCTCGCCAATCAACCTGTCACTGTCGCGAACCGCGACACCATGGGCTGCTTGATTAACTTTGCACAGCGCAATGCAGACCATGAGCAAATCAGCTACACAGACACCATCGCGCCGATTCTTCAAGAGAAGTGTGTGGTTTGCCATACCGAAGGCGGCCTTGGGCCTTGGGCGATGTCGAGCTATGAAATGGTGCGGGGCTTCGCCCCGATGATGCGCGAAGTCATTCGCACCAAGCGCATGCCACCGTGGCATGCTGATCCGCATATTGGGGTTTGGAAAAACGACAAATCTCTAAGCATCGAGCAAACCCAAATACTCGTGCACTGGATTGAGGCGGGCGCTCCTCGCGGCGAAGGTGAGGATCCACTCAAAGATCTGGCAATTGCACAAGTGGAATGGCCCCTTGGCGAGCCCGACCTGATACTTGATATCCCCGAGTACACGATTCCAGCTAGCGGCGTCGTGGACTACAAGTTCCCTAGACTGGCGAATCCGCTGGATCAGGGTGTTTGGGTTAAGGCCGCCACTGTGATTCCAGGAAATCGAGAGGTTGTTCACCACATACTGGCTGGCTCGATTGATGCCACCACTGCCCAGGCCAAGCGGGATTCCGGTGTTTTCGACAACTACCTTATCGGCTACGCACCAGGCAATGAATCGAACCTTTTCCCTCAGGATACCGGCGTATACATCGCGCCCGGTGGTGAGTACACCTTTCAGCTCCATTACACGCCTATCGGCAGAGAAGTGGTCGATAATTCGCGCATTGGTCTTTACTTCCACGACAAGCAACCGGGCAACTTCTACCGCCAGAGTGTGGTCATTGATCCGACGATACAAATTCCACCTAATCAGCCCCGGCACGCCGAGGTGGCTTATTACGAATTTGATAAACCCGCCTTGCTGCACGATCTGGTACCCCACTCCCATTACCGCGGGGTTGCTTCTAAATTCGAACTGATCGGCCCCGATGGCGGCCGCGAGACGGTACTGTCCGTACCCAACTACGACTTCAACTGGCAGCGCACCTACACTTTTGTCGAGCCTATGCGTATTGAGCCCGGCAGCCGCTTGGTTCACACCACTTGGTATGACAACTCTGCGGCGAACCCCGGCAATCCGGATCCAAATCGCACCGTACCCTGGGGGCTGCAAAGCTGGGACGAAATGCTCTACGGCGCTTTTAGCTACACCCTGGTTGATGAAACATCAGAGGCGCCTATATTAGATAAGACTCTGGCCGATACCACTCAAATGGTGGGTTTTCTTGACAAAGACATGGACGGCAAACTGAGTTGGCAGGAACTGCCGGGACGGATAAAGAAACGCCTTGTGCAAGGCTTTAAGATGGTGGATACCAATGACGATGGCGGCCTTGATATCAAAGAGCTTTACGGCTTGAGCAAGCGTCGTGGACAGCAAGCACAGTCCAATGACGCCTCTACTGAAGCCGGCGGCGGTTAGACTGACCCACGACAACACCTCACGAACCCCCGCCCTCGCGGGGGTTTTTCGTGAGGATCCGAACAAACGGCGCATTTGAACGCAGGAGAATACAATGGAACGCGAGTATGACATTATCGTCTGGGGCGCTACTGGCTTTACCGGGCGTCTGGTCGTGGACTACATGGCTGAGCAACACGCAAACAGCAATCTTAAGTGGGCTGTCGGGGGGCGGAATTCACAAAAACTGCAGCAAATGCTTGCGGGTCGTGACGTTGCGATGGTTACCGCAGACAGCGGTGACGACGCGAGCATAGAGGCACTGGCGCGCAAAACCCGGGTGGTACTGACAACCGTAGGACCCTATGCTCGCTACGGCTCAAGCTTGGTTGCAGCCTGCGCAAAACACGGCACCGATTACTGTGATTTGACCGGGGAAGTCTATTGGATGCGCGAGATGATCACGGCGTATCAGGAAGAGGCAAGAGCAACCGGAGCCCGCGTAGTACATACCTGTGGCTTTGATAGCATACCGTCAGATTTAGGCGTGTATTTTTTGCAAAAACATATGCTCGCAACCCATGGCGTGCCTGCGCGTCAAATCAAATATCGCCCCCGCGCCTTTAGCGGCGGATTTAGCGGCGGCACCATCGACAGCATGATTGCCATGATGGAAAAAGCGCGCGAAGACAAATCCATTCGGACAAAACTCGCTGACCCCTACGTACTCAACGACGCACAGCGCGGCCTGGACGGCCCGGATCGGCTGAGCGCGTACTATGACGAAGATTTTGATTCCTGGGTCGGGCCCTTTGTGATGGGCAGCGTCAATACCCGGGTGGTACGCCGCAGCGCCGAACTGCTTAATGGCATGTATGGAAGGGACTTTCAGTACAACGAAGGCGTATTGTCAGGCAAGGGCGCCGGAGGCTTTTTAGCAGCGACCGGGACAGGCGTAGGCACCGGGGTCTTTGTGGGAGCTGCGAGCGTGTCATTCACTCGGGGCCTGATGCAGAAATTTCTGCCAAAGCCAGGCGAAGGTCCCAGTGATGATGCGATCAACAACGGTTACTACGATATCGAGCTGTTTGGACAGCACCCGACGGACAGCGATAAAAATGTGAGGGTTCGGGTGAAAGGCGACAAGGATCCGGGCTACGGATCTACCTCGAAGATGATTGTCGAAAGCGCCCTGGCGCTGGCACAGGACGACCTGCCAGTTTCCGGCGGCTTTTGGACTCCGGCTTCCGCCATGGGCGACCAGCTTCTAGCGCGCCTACCCCAAAATGCGGGCGTGACTTTTGAGGTGATAGAGGGCTAATTTCTACGCCCTTACCTCATCACCCTGCCAGCGAAACGAGCTAACACCTGAACAACCGGCGGGCAGCGCCCTACCGCACCAACCTACAGGCGAAGCTGTCGCTTCACATCGCTAAGCGCCTCAATCGTCCCCAAGGCCTGACCTTGATCAAAAGCCATATTGCGCACGATGATGTCAGTGAATCCGGCTTCGAATAACTCAGCAAATTGTGTCGCCACCTGAGAGATATCGCCGCAAATCAGGGCGTCTTCCGGGAACCCGCGATATCCCTTGGCCACCGCATGACTCCTGAATTCCTCCGCCTGCCTAACCGAGTCACCAATAAAAATGTCGCGCCTAAGGGCCACGGCACTCGGCTTTCGCTGATGT
>JAYYHB010000238.1:0-5817 GCA_036157095.1 Pseudomonadota bacterium | reverse complement strand
ATGAGATGCCTAAGGTGGCAGAATCGGCGGTGATCGGTGTGCCTCATTCGGACTTCGGCGAAGCGGTAGTCGCGGTGGTCGTGCCTGTGGGTGCCGAGGTGACGCAAGCAGACGTAGACGCAGCCCTTGGCGGTCAGCTCGCGAGATTTAAGCAGCCAAAGCGAGTGTTGAATGTTGCTGAGCTGCCGCGCAATACCATGGGTAAGGTGCAGAAAAATTTGCTGCGTGATCAGTATGGTGATTTATTTGCTTCCTAGTGCGCGTCACTGATGTCCAACGATTCGCGTAGCTCGCGCTTAAGAAATTTACCCGAGGCATTACGAGGCAGTGCTTCTTCAACAAACCAAAAATAGCGCGGCACTTTAAACTTCGCGAGGTGAGTGGCGCAGTGTTCGCGCAGCGCGTCGGCAGTGGTAGCAGCACCGGGCTTCAAGAAGACCGCGATTCCGACTTCTTCGCCCAGTCGGTGATCGGGCACACCGAAAACTGTGCATTCAGCCACATCCTCATGATCAAAGATTGCGCTCTCCACTTCCGCGCAGTAGATGTTTTCACCGCCCCGGAGCACCATGTCCTTAATGCGATCCACAATGTAGAGGAAATCGTCTTCGTCCTTTCGCGCCATATCGCCGGTGCGCAGCCAACCATCGATGATAGTTTCTGCGGTAGCCTCTTCGCGATTGAGATAACCTCGAATCACGTGGGCGCCGCGCACCCATAGTTCGCCAGGCTCGCCTTCTGGCATTTCCTCGCCCGTATCAGGGTTCACGATTTTAGATTCATAGGCGGGCATCGCAGGGCCGCAGCTCGCAGGTTTATCCACGAAGTGATCGCCGCTGATGGAGGTGATGATGCCGCAGGTTTCGGTCATGCCATAACCCGTATTCGGACGCGCAGTGGTAACCTGCTGATCGATCTTACCGACCAGATCTGGCTGCAGCTGTGCGCCGCCACCGCCCAATGTCATTAAACTCGACGTATCGGTTTTCGCAAAATCAGGGTGTGAGATGATTTCTCTCGCCATCACGGGCACGCCACTCACAGCAGTAATGCGTTCGCGCTCGATGAGTTT
This sequence comes from Pseudomonadota bacterium, assembly GCA_036157095.1. Classification (GTDB taxonomy): domain Bacteria; phylum Pseudomonadota; class Gammaproteobacteria; order Pseudomonadales; family Azotimanducaceae; genus UBA4421. The sequence continues at coordinate 4,745 of JAYYHB010000238.1, read as the reverse complement.
CAGCGCCTCTCCTGCGTCCCATTTGTACATGTGCACGAGTCTGCCGCCGCCCAAAGTCGTGCCCTGGGCCGCGCAGTTATTAGCGGTCACGTGAAACAGGGGTGTCGTGAGTAGGGCGCAGCCGATGGGCGGCTCGTCGTCGGCATTAATCAAACCTTTCCGAATGCCCAGTATTCGCTGCAGTCCGGCTGAAAAGAGCATGCTCCACACATTACTGACGCAGCCGCGATGGGTCAGCTGTGCGCCCTTTGGACGTCCTGTGGTGCCTGACGTATAAAAAATACAGGCATCGCTGTCGGTATCGATACCGATCATGGGTTGTTGGGTGTTGCCAGAAACGATTTCATTCCAGGGTGTTACGCCAATTTCTGCCTCCGGAAATCGAACACCGACAAGCTTGATGTTCGACACATTGGCACGGTGTTCACCGAGCTGATTCAATCTCTCCTTATCGACTATGAGCACCTTGGGAGTGGAGTCTTCTAGGGCGTAGAGCATCTCTGGTCCGATCCACCAAGCATTCATGCCCACAACCGCCGCGCCAACGGAGGTAATGGCCCAATACGCCTGCATCCACTCGGGATAGTTACGCATGGCGATTGCGACTCTGTCGCCGGGCTCAACACCTTGATCAATTAGCCAGTTGGCTAAAGATGCGACGCGCTGGTGTGCTTCACCGTAGGTAAGGCGCTCGTCGTTGTATACGAGATAGTCACGATCTGCGAACTGTGCGGTGCTCAGCCACAGGTCGCTCAAGCTGCCGGGAGCGTTGGCATAGGTGCGTATATCGACACCGCGAACGTTGGTCGTTACTACTTCGAAATCCGCACCCGGTGCGGTCAGCTGCGTCCAAGCTGCGCGGTAATCTTGATACATAGTTCTCCCCCCTAAAGCGTAAAAGAGTACAGGCTCACGGTGAGTTTGCGAAGACGTCGTGAAGCTCTTTGAATCGTCGATGGTGGGAACAAGGGCCAATCCAGGACAGGATCTAAGGATGGGCCGAAGGATTAGGTTTGCACTTGGAGCGAAGAAAATGCCGGGAGACCTGCTTGTGATTGTCCTTATGTTTTGCTGGGGTCAAACTGCGTCCCAGTCTATTGAGTAACGATTATTCTTCACATGTTGTCAGAGCAAGTCCCGCCAGCCTTAGCCATTGTGATTCCGATCAAATCTGTGGACGAATCTGTGGAGGCATTTGTTAGCCCGCTACTGGTCATGGGCCACGAGGTCGTAGTGGTGGAGGCGTCGCCGGACAGTCCCTTTTCCGCGAGGGACGACATCAGGCGTCGGTGCCAAGACGTCGGCGTTCGATGGATACAAGCACCCGCCTCCCGGGGTGGGCAAATCGCATCAGGCATTGCCTCTACTCGCGCTAACCTAATTTGGGTGCTGCATATAGATAGTAGCAATCTCGCGCCAGGCCTTGCCTATCTTCAAGATCTGACAACGGCCAGGGCCCCATCTTGGGGGCGTTTTGATGTGGAGTTACGGGGCGATCACCCGGGCCTTGCCTGGGTGTCGCGAGCGATGAATTGGCGTTCTAGGCTCCGGCGAATTTGCACCGGGGATCAGGGCATGTTTTTCCATCGCAGGTTACTTGATCAAATTGGGGGCTTTCCGGATCAGCCGCTGATGGAAGATATTGAAGTCAGCAAGCGTCTGCGACTGATCGGTGAGTTCCGGGCTCCGCAGGTGACAATTGCAGCCAGCGGCGAGCGCTGGTTAAGAAAAGGCTTTTGGCGAACAGTTTTTTCTATGTGGCGCTGGCGTATTCGTTACTTTTTCGGTGCCTCGGCGGATTCGCTTTACCGCGAATACTACGGCCTTCCAAGGCAGAGTGATCAGTGACGACATCCTTGCTCATTTTTGCTAAGGCACCTGAACCGGGACTGAGCAAAACTCGGCTAATGCCGCTGCTTGACGCCGAGGAAGCGGCGGCAGTCCATGAACAACTGTCCAGGCGCGTTTTTGAAGCCATAGCGACGAGCCAACTAAGCATTGTTTTATGGGGCGCATCACAGCACCCAACCCTAGTTGCTTGGGCAGCCCAAAGCGGTTGGCCGCTGCGACAGCAGCAGGGCGATGATCTAGGCGAGCGTATGGCACACGCGCTAGCAGATGAGTTAGCCGCCGGTGCCGAGCGGGCGATATTGATTGGCACGGATTGTCCCTTGATGAGTGCCAATTATGTTGCACAAGCAGAGGCCGCGCTGGCATCAGCCGATGTTGTGCTAGGTCCTGCTGAAGACGGTGGATATGTGCTGATTGGCTGCTCGCGAGCAGTGCCAGAGATTTTTCGTGAAATCGAATGGGGTACTAATCGGGTGCTAGAGCAAACCCTGAAGTCGGCTTCCCGGGCTCAGCTCAGGGTGTCGCAGCTTGATACACTTTGGGACGTCGATCGACCCGAGGACTGGCTGCGGTATCTAGCACTGCAGGCGGCTGAAAAGGAAAAAACGACGGACGGAGTTTAAGGCGGGGCCTGTGCGGCGACTTCCTTGATTCGAGCAACCATCGCGCGAAGGCCATTGCCGCGGGTTACTGACAGATGTGCCAGTAGGTCGAGTTGCTCAAAGACGTTCTCAATATCCAGCCTCTTTATCTCACTGGCCTGACGGCCTTCGACAATGACCAACACCACGGCAATAAGTCCTCGCACGATATGCGCATCGCTATCCATCGAAAACGTGAGCCCATCCGCATCAGAAGTATGCGTCAGCCAGACCTGACTCTGACAGCCGCGAATCAGGTTATCATCGATCTTGTCAGATTCAGGCAGACCACCCAGATCCTTGCCCAGGTCGATTATGAACCGATACTTGTCCTCCCAATCATCGAAAAAACTGAAGGTCTCTAGAAGTTCATCAACCGTCATGCTTTGGGCCATGTTTAGAATACACCGAGTTCGAGCTGCGCTTCCTCGGTCATCATGTCGCGAGACCACGGCGGTTCAAAAACTAAAGCGACCTCGACATCTGTCAAGTTAGGTACCTGACGAACACGATCTTTGACTTCCTCGATCAGTACCGGGCCCATGCCACAGCCAGGTGCGGTTAGGGTCATATCAATATCGACTTTGTCATCTTCAACGCGAACTGCGTAAATCAAACCTAGATCGGCGATGTTGACTGGAATTTCCGGGTCATATACTGACCGAAGCGCATGCCACACGTGGGCCGTGTCTACGACATTTGGCGTATCACTATCAGCGAACGTCAGGGGTTCCACGCGCAAACCGATGGCGTCGGCATCGGCACCGGCGATGCGCGCCATGTTGCCGTTTACCACTACTGTAAAGCTCCCGCCAAGGGTTTGGGTCAGCGTAATGAAGGCCCCGCGGGGAATGGTAATAGGGTCGCCGGTAGGCACCAGTCTTCCGGGACAATCCCGGCTTGTTGTAACGATGCGCCTTTCCACGAGCTAGTTCGGCTGAGTCGCGTCAGTTGCGAGATCGGAAGCAGTCCCTTCGGGGGCATCAGCATCGTCAATCAGAGCAAAGCTTTCACCGCATCCACAATAGCTGGTGGCGTTAGAGTTTTTGAATATTAGGGCCGAGTTCAATCCCTGGGTGACCATATCGATTTCAGTGCCATCAACCAGAGCCAAATCATTTTCGTTGATACAGACGGTGACGTGGTCGCTAACCGGCACGAGGTGGTCGCCGGGTTCAATCTCTTCTAAAAAGTCCAGGATGTACATGAAGCCATTGCAGCCGCTTTCCTTAACGCCAAGGCGCAGGTAACGGCTTTGGGTCTGTTCAACCTGACTTTTGATATGCGCTTGAGCGCTCTGGGAAACGGAGATCTGTGGTGTACTCATATCTTCATCTTGTGGCTTTCACCCACTGTACGGCTCTGGGGAACAGGTCTTTTTTAAAGAAAAGTGGCTGCCTTTTCTACTCCCGCCAGCAGAGCATCAACATCGTCTTCGTTGTTGTACAGGCTAAACGACGCGCGTACCGTGCCAGGAATGCCAAGCCGCGTCATCAGCGGCATGTTGCAATGGTGGCCGGAGCGCACTGCGATACCCTGTTGATCGAGTAGGGTGCCGACATCGTTGGGGTGCCCGTTGTCGAGCAAAAAGGAAATCACGGAAGCGCGCTTATTTGGTTCTCCGATCAAACGAAGTCCAGGTATCTGTTTAAGACCAAAAAGCGCTCTGTTGACTAGCTGCTCCTCTTTTTGAATTAGCTCATCCATAGGCAGGCCATTGATGTAGTCGATAGCGGCGCCAAGACCCGCGCATCCGGCGATATTTGGCGTGCCGGCTTCAAAACGAAAGGGGGCTGGTTGATAGGTGCTCGCTTCGATGCTCACTTGGTCGATCATTTCGCCACCACCCTGCCATGGGGGTAGCGCGTTCAGTAGTTCGAGGCGGCCATATAGGATACCAATGCCTGTAGGAGCGAACATTTTGTGGCCTGAAAATACGTAGAAATCGCAGTCCATCGCCTGCACATCGATGCGGGCATGTAGTACCGCCTGGGCGCCGTCGACGAGGGTTAGCGCACCTACCTGCTTGGCCTGTTCTACAAGGTTGGCAACAGGATTCACCGCGCCGAGACCGTTGCTGATGTGGGTAATGGCGAGCAGGGCAGTGTTTTCGTTGATCAGGCTCGCGGCGCTTTCAAGGTCAAGATCTCCATTCTCATCTATATCAATGGCCTTGATTTTAGCACCTGTGCGTTGGGCCAGAAGCTGCCAAGGCACGATATTCGAGTGGTGTTCTAGTTGGCTGATGACAAT
>JAYYHB010000237.1:0-3500 GCA_036157095.1 Pseudomonadota bacterium | reverse complement strand
GCTGCAGCTAACCTATATGGGTGCCCCGGGCGGGCGTATCGCCGGTGGAACCGATGAAATTATGGCGAACATTATTGCCGAGCGAGTCTTGGGTATGCCTCAAGAGCCGCGCATGGATAAGGGTATGGCCTTCAACGAGGTGCCTACCGGCAGTAACTAGCTTGACCCAACTTCCTGGGGAGAGGGAGTAAAGCGCGTTTGTGTAAGCAAACGCGCTTTATTTTAGGCCGAAATTGCTCAGTCTAGCCAACGAATCGAATCGCCGACAGCGATGACGCCGGGCTGCTCGATACTCAGATAAACGCCAAGATTGCCGCTGTTCTCCTTCACCAAGTGACGCATAATCTTTGGGTCCTTGGGTAGGTCGCTAAAGCCGTGGGTTGTCATAACGCAGCGTGGGCATTCGACTTCCACTTTGATAATTGCCGTACCAACTTCGCCTCGTCGCCCAACCCAATTATTTTCCGGGAAACCGGATTCCTCTGTTTCCACCAAAATGTTGGGCCGAAAACGACGAACGTCAAATTGAGATTCGCTGCCTTGCTCAAGCATGATTTGCTCGAAGTGCCGCAAGCTTGCCTGACTCATCAGCAATATGGGGAAAGCATCAAAGTAAGTGCCCGGGGACGATTCGTAGATGAAGAGTTCTTCCGGAAAAACACTGAGGTCTGGTAACGGCTCGTCGGCGGCTCGAGCGAAGACTTCGCGAAAATAGGCCTCCGGGTCCACTCCGTCATCCATTGGTGGGCGCTGATAGTGCTCGAGCTGATCTGCGGGTAGCAAGGGCCATAGGCTGACCGGTGCATCTACTTCCGCACTCAGGGTCTCGTTAACCTGCGGATCCGTTGACGAAATGCTGCGACCATCATTAAGGGTAATTTGCACTGGTGGAGAAACGACCTGCTCTGTGGGCTCGTTCATGAAGCGGGCACTCATACTTAGCAGCTGTGGGAAACGCTTACCACCCTTTATACCGCCGCTCTCCTCATCTTTGAGTGTCCATGCGCGGTCTCCTGGAATGCCTCGAGCGGTGAGAGTACTTTTTTCTAGCAGGTGGCCACCCATACTTTTGACGGGGTAGCGAAATAGGTGGGTAATGGCGGCGGGCATGAGAACTCTCAATCGACTGTCAGGTCAGTAGACTAACAAGTCCTCTGTAATCTTCTAGCACTTCGGTAGCCCCAGCATCGGCAAGAGCATGGGTGTCATTGCTGCCAGTAAGTACACCGACGCAGCGCATACCAAGGGCCTGGCCCGCCTGCATGTCCAAGGCACCGTCGCCGACCATGACCGATAACGCAGCCTCCGCACCGAGGGCATCAAGGTTGTCTTGCAGGTGCCTCGGGTCGGGTTTGAGGTGTACTACGTCGTCCCGGGCATGCAGACAGTCAACGTATTCATCCATATCCGGGAACATGGTGAGCACGGCGGCGCGGCAATTGCGGGTCACGATACCGAGGCGATAGCCCCCGTCTCGAAGCTGGTTCAGTACCTGTCGGACCGCTGTAAATGGAGCAGTATTGCTGGCGGCCTGCATTTCAATATCGTTGATCCGCTGGTGGCTCGCCGCAGCGTAGGCCTCAGCAGAACTTGCTAGCTCATTATCTTGGTTGCTAAGCCAAGCTTGAGACGCTTCGATGATTTCAACAATATATAAGCCGTCGTAGACGCTATCGGGCACCCCGGCCGCCTTCGCCATGGCCGCTATTTGTCGTCGCATATCCTTGAGATCAAGGTTGGGGACGAGAGTGCCGTCGAAATCGAAGAGCACGGCTGGGTTAGTCATTCCTTAGGCTCGCGTTGCCGATTTGCCCATCGCTCCTCGTGAGTATCTTTTATGCGCTGGCGAAAGCGCTGCAGCAGTACCCAAGCGATGTAGAAGCCGCAGACGGTCAACAACGCTGGGTAGGCGACAGCGGGTACCCAGAAGGTGGCGCTCAGTTCCATATGCAAAAAGGCCAGGGTTGCAGCGGTAATCGCTACCGCCATCAGCGATAGCGTCATTAGGTAGGCACCAGCAGCCAGCAATAGGGGTAGCCAAAGTTGGTTCACGGCATCGTCAATGTTGAGGTCGATAACAAATAACACCGCCAAAATGATGACGACACCGGCCAAGCGAAGCGACAACTTGTTGAGGGGCGTTTTATCCATCAGTCCACAATCCCCAGCTGACCGCCATCAATGCGTATGTTTTGACCGTGAATAGCATCTGCCAGCGGGCTGCACAGAAAGGCGACCAACCCTGCGACTTCTTCTCGTCGACTAATGCGTCGAATGGGAATGTCTTTGGCAACATGAGGTTCGACTTCTGCCCAGGTGTCGCCCCACCCGCGCTTGCCGGCTAATTGCATATAGCTGTGTTCAACTTCTGGGGTATGGATCATGCCCGGCGACACGAGATTGACCCGAATGTTGCTTCCGGCAACCTCCTTGGCTAAGCCAATGGTCATGTTGGCCAGCGCCCCTTTTGCGGCATAATAGCCAGGCATCCTCGCGTTGGGGCTAGTGGAGCCTATGGTGCCGAGGTTGATAATCCTAGCCCAGGGAGCGGCGATCAGTTTCGGCATCATCCCAGCAATCAGGCGCTGTGCTGACAGGACGTTTTTTTGATAGGCGAGGATCCAGTCGTCCTCGTCCTGACTTTGCCACGTGCCTGAGTCCGCTGCGCCGAAGTTGTTGATGAGGATCGATACATCAAATGCATCGCATTGTTCCAGCAATTGATCACAACCTTCCCTCCCGACGATATCGCCCCACACGGGTGTCCCCGCGCCGAGCTGTTCAGTGGAAGCCTCGGCCTGAGATTGTGTCATGCCGTGTACGAGTACACTGGCGCCTTCTTGCAACAGGGTTTTGGCGATAATTTGACCGGTGCCGCGATGGCTGCCTGTTACCAAGGCAACCTTGTTTGTCAGCGCGAAATCCATGGGAATGTGTCCATAAAAAGTAGGCTCACCCTAGCAGATGCGTGCCTTTCCAAGAACGTGATTTGAGTTTCTGTTTCGTTTTGGCGCGGGGTTGGTATGAGTGTGGCAGACTAACGCGATGCCCGAAATTTCCCTCATCCTCATCCTGCTTGTGTTGCTGTTCGGCAGCTACGTGCAGGCTGTGGCGGGGTTTGCGCTGGCTATGATTGCCGTCGCAGTGATTGGCGGGCTTAGGCTCCTCGACATACCTACTCTGGCGGCAGTTGTCAGTTTTCTCAGCATGCTCAATTCAGCGCTATCGCTGCGGGGTCATTTTCATGAAATTCATCGCCCCATCTTTTTTTGGTTGGGGCTTGGTATCGTGCCCGGGTTGCTACTGGGCTACTCGCTGTTGTTGTACCTGAATGCGAGTCACTTATGGCTGCTCGAACTTTGTCTCGGTGTTTTTATCGCGGCGGGCGGTCTTTCGATGAGCGTGCGTCTCCGTAGTTGGAGGCATGTGTCACGAGGGCCTTTTACTTGGTTGATCGGTCTGGTGGGCGGTGCGCTTGGCGGGCTGTTCTCGGCAAGCGG
>JAYYHB010000236.1:0-4848 GCA_036157095.1 Pseudomonadota bacterium | reverse complement strand
AAGGCAGGCAGGTATCGCGCTGACTTTGATGCGCTGGGCGAACTTACTTTCGCTCTAGACTAAGGCCCCTGCGAGCCCAATCGTCAGCAGGAGCACGCAGAACTTTTTAACTCACGTCTGTCGCTGCGGCATTTCCTGAAAAGAATATATTGCTTGTCAGTTATTCTTTTTCATTCTGTTTCACCCACGGTTAGAGTGCCGCGCCATCGCTGCTTGGCTCGACATATTCGACCGTGGTCACGCCAAATCAGCATAGTGAACAGCAAATGAGGATCTTCCATGTCAGCCTATCTCGACCTTATCGAACAAACTCGTCATACCATTGGCGCCAAGCAAGAATGGAGCGCCATCAACGCGGAATACGCAGTGCGAATGCAGCTGCAGAACCGTTTCAAAACCGGGCTGGAAATCGCCCAATACACCGCAGACATCATGCGTCGCGACATGGCTAACTACGATGCAGACTCCAGCAAGTACACTCAGTCGCTAGGCTGCTGGCATGGCTTTGTTGCCCAGCAGGTCATGATGAGCGTAAAAAAACACCAGCAGACGACTGACCGCAGTTACATCTATCTGTCCGGCTGGATGGTCGCGGCACTGCGTTCACAGTTCGGTCCCCTACCTGACCAGAGCATGCACGAGAAGACTACGGTCTCGGATCTGATCGAAGAGATTTATACCTTCCTAAAACAAGCCGATGCGCGAGAGCTACGGCATATGTTCGTCGAGCTAGATGAGGCCCGCGCAAATGGCGGCGATGCAGATTCCATAATTCGGCGCATCGACGACTACGAAACTCACGTCGTGCCGATTATCGCTGACATCGACGCTGGCTTTGGTAATGAGGAAGCAACCTATCTGCTGGCCAAGCGCATGATCGAAGCCGGTGCCTGCGCGATTCAGATTGAAAACCAAGTCTCTGATGCCAAGCAGTGTGGTCACCAAGCAGGCAAGGTTACCGTGCCTCATGAGGACTTCGTCTCAAAGATCAACGCCGTGCGTTACGCATTCTTAGAGCTTGGCATCGACAACGGCATTATCGTTGCGCGCACCGATTCACTGGGTGCAGGCCTCACGCAGAAGGTGCCGGTATCCATTCAGCCTGGAGACCTCGGTAGCAAGTACAACGAATTCCTCGACACGGAGGTGATCGAAGATGTCTCTGAGCTGCAGGATGGCGACATCACGATTCGTGCCGGCGGCAAACTTGCCAAGCCGAAGCGTTTGGACAACGGCCTGTATGCCTTCAAGGAGGATACAGGCTTCGACAGAGTCGTACTCGACTGCATCACCAGCCTCGAGCACGGTGCAGACTTGCTGTGGATCGAGACCGAAAAGCCGAATGTTGAACAGATCGCAGCGATGGTGAATGCCATCCGCAAGGTGCGACCAGAAGCCAAGCTGGTCTACAACAACTCGCCATCGTTCAACTGGACCCTGAAGTTCCGTGAGCAGGTATACGCAGAGTGGAAAGCCGCAGGTAAAGATCTGTCGGCCTACCCTGACCCCGAAGCGAACCCCATGGGCCTAATGGACGCAGCAATCGACGGCAGCGAGCTATCTGATGCAGCAGATGCCGCGGTACAGACGTTCCAAGCAGACGCGGCTCGCGAGGCGGGTATTTTCCACCACCTGATTACCCTACCGACGTACCACACCGCAGCGCTGTCTACCGACGTGCTGTCTGAGGGCTACTTTGGCGACCTAGGCATGCTGGCCTACGTGCGCGATGTGCAACGTCAAGAAATCCGCAAGAACTTGGCGTCTGTGAAGCACCAAGATCTGGCTGGCTCAAACGTGGGTGATGACCACAAAGAGTACTTCCTGGGTGAGAAGGCCCTGCTGGCAGGTGGCGCCGCAAATACGATGAACCAATTCTAGACAGGCATCATTTACCAGCCATATGGCTGATAGGAAGAAGGCGGCACCGCTGAGCGGTTTACCGCCTTTTTTGTGTCCACCGATCGAGCACGCTCGTCCCACTATCGGCCACCAACTTGATCGAGCCACTATTTGGCGAGGGGTCTGCTAGGCTCTGGGCTCCCTCCTGCTTCCCCGGCATTTTCTACAGATTCTTGGTTATTCGAAACATTATGAGTCGTTGCTCTTCGCCTAGTGATGGGGGCACCCGATTTAAGGCCTTACCTTTCATCCCGAAAGTCGACCATGTCTCAAAAATCCACTATGGCGATTTAGTCGCCAAATTTCGTGTTTTTCCTGTTTGGTTCGATGCGCGCTAAAGATGGATGCGCCGGTATATCGCGTTGATCTGACTTTCGGCGGCAATGAATCCATTGGCTCATCCGCGCACTCTTTGGCACCATGGGCGGCTCACATTTGGAGGAGAGAGCCATGAAAGTAGTAGATGCTATCGCCCACGCCATGAAGGCCGAGGGGATCGACATGCTGTTTGCCTATCCGGTTAATCCATTGATTGAGGCCGCGGCAAAGCTTGATATTCGAACCATCATCGTGCGCCAAGAACGGATTGGCCTGCACATGGCTGACGCTTATTCGCGCCTCTCGTCTGGCGACAAGATCGGGGTCTTTTGCATGCAGCATGGCCCGGGCGCCGAAAACGCCTTTGGCGGCGTGGCTCAGGCCTATTCCGAATCAGTGCCGATATTGGTGATTCCGGCAGGCTATCCGCGGCGACTTGCTCACTACTACCCGAATTTCAATTCCACGCTCAATATGCAGCACATCACCAAGTGGGCCGAGCCCATCATCATGGGTAAGGCTGCGCCAGAGGTGCTGCGGCGGGCATTTTTTCAGTTGCGCAACGGGCGTCCGGGACCTGTGATGCTGGAAGTACCGCTGGATGTGATGAACGAAGAAGTACCGGACAACTGGAACTATGTGCCGTCCTTTAGCGCCAAATCTGGCCCCGCCCCGGACGACGTAGCGTCCGCTGCCAAAGCCCTGGCCAGCGCTGAACGTCCAGTGATTTACGCCGGACAAGGGGTTCATTACGCCAAGGCATGGGGTGAACTGAAAGCTCTTGCGGAAGCATGGAACATACCGGTTACTACCAGTATTGAAGGTAAGAGTGCTTTTCCCGAAAACCACCCCCTATCCTTGGGCAGTGGCGGTCGCGCCAATTCGCGCCAGGTAAAGCAGTACCTAAATGATGCGGATGTCATATTCGGTGTCGGGGTGTCTTTCGCGCTCACAGCCTTTGGTGTGCCAATGCCCGCTAACAAGGATGGCTCGAAGACACTGATCCATGCGACCTTAGACCCCATGGATTTGAACAAAGACGTGCCGGTGCAGCACGGCCTGATTGGCGACGCCAAACTCACTCTGCAGGCGCTTAGCGCCGAAATGGAAAGCTATTCCAAGGCGCCTGCGGAACAACGCGCGGGAGAACCGGAGAAAATCGCTGCCATTCGCACGCAGTGGCATAACGAGTGGCTGCCCAAGCTCACCAGCAACGATACGCCTATCAACCCTTACCGAGTCATCGCTGAACTGGATCGCCTCGTGGACAAAGACAATGTGGTCATCACCCACGACGCGGGTAGCCCCAGAGATCAAACCACACCTTTCTGGCAATCCACCGCACCGCTCTCCTATATTGGCTGGGGCAAAACTACCCAGCTCGGTTACGGCCTTGGACTGGCTATGGGGGCAAAGCTGGCCGCGCCAGAAAAACTCTGTATCAACGTCTGGGGCGATGCGGCCATTGGCTTTACCGGCATGGACTTTGAGACTGCCGTACGGGAGAACATTCCGATCCTGTCGATCTTGTTCAACAACTTTTCCATGGCCATTGAGATTCCGATCATGCCGGTGTCGCAAGAAAAATACGGTGCTATTGAGATTTCGGGTCACTATGCCGATATGGCGAAAGCCTTTGGTGGCTATGGAGAAAGGGTCACGGACCCCAATGACATCGTCGCAGCTCTGCAACGCGGCATTGAAGCTACCCGCAACGGCCAGCCTGCGCTGCTTGAATTTATCACCAGCCAAGAAATCGATATTTCTAACGAATAGAAACCAACACTTACCCGCGACTGTCAACAAAGAGAGAACAAATGAAAGCACGCGCCGTAGCCCTGAAGTCACGCCCGGTGGGCATGCCAAAAACCTCAGACTTCGACATTATCGACATTGACGTACCCGAGCCGAAAGACGGCGAAAGCCAGGTGAAAAACGCCTGCATGTCGGTAGATCCGTACATGCGAGGCCGGATGTATGACCGAAAATCCTACGTGCCACCCTTTCAAATCGGTGAGGTACTAACTGGTGGCTGCGTGGGCCAAGTGACCTGCTCGGCTCATCCGGACTTCAAAGCTGGTGACTATGTTTCCAGCAGCTGGGGCTGGCGCGAGGCCTATACGGCTTCGACCCAGGGCATTGAGCGGCTCGGCGATATTGCCGCTGCGCCTTCCCAGTACATTGGTGCGATTGGCATGCCCGGTATGACCGCCTATGTCGGACTCCTCGAAGTTGGCGCGCTGCAAGATGATGAGACTGTGTTCGTTTCCGGCGCTGCTGGTGCGGTAGGCAGCATCGTCGGCCAAATCGCCAAGCTTAAAGGATGCAAGGTCATTGGCAGTGCAGGCTCTAATGACAAAGCCCAGCTGCTCAAGGACGAGCTAGGCTTTGACTACGGCTTTAATTACAACGACGGCAGCATTGTCGGTCATCTCAAAGAAGCTGCCCCAGCGGGCATCGATGTGTACTTCGACAATGTTGGCGCAGACCACTTGCAGGCGGCCATCATGTGCATGCGCCCCAATGGTCGCATTCCACTATGCGGCGCTATTGCCACCTACAATGATACCGAGGCTCGCCCGGGTCCGAACAACCTGTCCATGGCCATTGGCCTGGGCCTCACCCTGC
>JAYYHB010000235.1:0-4280 GCA_036157095.1 Pseudomonadota bacterium | reverse complement strand
GCAAGGGCGACCATGTCTCGCTCGGTTGGGTTCAACAGGGCTTCTTTCGGGGCACCCGCATTTGGCATGTTGACGTGTATTCCCGCACATTGACCCAGGTCCTGCAGTCCAATGCTAGTCGTTACCGCAGAGCCCCAATCACCACCCTGAGCAAAATACCGCTCGTAGCCCAAGCGGATCATCAACTCGTTCCAAGCAGTGGCGATTTTTTCAACGCCCCACCCCGTTGCAGTGGGTTTAGCTGAAAAACCATATCCCGGCAGCGATGGACAAATGACATCGAAAGCGTCCTCGGCAACGCCGCCGTGGGCCACCGGATCAACCAGTGGGCCAATTACCTTGTGAAATTCAACGATAGAGCCTGGCCAACCATGGGTCACTAATAAAGGGCGTGCATTTGGCTCAGCGCTTTTCACATGAATGAAGTGAATATCCAAACCCTGAAGCTGAGTCTGAAATTGCGGAAATGTGTTGAGGTAATGTTCGCGGTCACGCCAGCGGTATTCGAGCTGCCAGTAAGAGCAAAGATCTCGGGCATAGTCTAGGGGCAGACCCTGATTCCAGCCGTCGGCCGTTTCTGCCTCGGGCCAGCGGGTTGCAGCTAGGCGCCGTCCAAGGTCATCCAGTTCATCCTCAGCTATGTTTATGGAGAATGCGCGAACAGTGCTGTCTGCCATAAAATTGATCCTTACAAAATCGGTAAGGCCAGATCATGGCAGACATCGTAGGACACTGGAAAGAACCTGGCACGCGCCGGACCAGGCCACATTTAGCAGAGCATACCTGTCGCCTTAGGGCAACAGATGGGCTACCGCGTCCCGCTCTTCTGCCAGTTCGGCTTCGGTGGCTTCCATCTTTTCTCGGCTAAACCCATTGACCTCGACGCCCTGCACGATGCTCCAGTCACCGCCTTGACAGGTTACAGGGAAGGAGTAAATCAATCCTTCTGCCACACCATAACTGCCGTCACTGTAAACGCCCATGGAAACCACGCTATCGGTGCCTAACACCCAATCGCGCATATGGTCGATCGCTGCGTTGGCTGCAGATGCTGCGCTCGATGCACCTCGTGCCTCAATGATCGCCGCGCCACGCTGCTGCACGGTGGGAATGAAGTCGGCGGTGTACCACTCCATGTCTATTATGGACATCGCTCCTTCACCGGCAACGCTGGCGCGGTGGATATCCGGATACTGTGTCGCTGAGTGATTACCCCAAATACACAAACCATCAATCTCAGTAACATGCTTACCCGCCTTGGCGGCGAGCTGTGCCATTGCGCGATTGTGATCGAGCCGCGTCATGGCGGTGAAATTACGCGCACTTAGGTCTGGTGCATTACGTTGTGCGATAAGTGCATTGGTGTTCGCCGGGTTACCCACGACCAGCACTTTGACGTCACGTGAGGCATTATCGTTGAGTGCCTTACCCTGGACAGAAAATATGGCTGCGTTGGCCTCGAGCAAATCCTTGCGCTCCATCCCTGGTCCCCGCGGTCTGGAACCAACAAGCAGCGCGTAGTCTGTATCCTTGAATGCCACATTGGCGTCATCGGTGTATGCAACCTCTTGAAGAAGCGGAAAAGCGCAGTCGTCCAGTTCCATGACCACGCCCTTCACAGCATCTAGTGCAGGAGTGATTTCAAGCAGCTGTAAGATGACCGGCTGATCGTTACCCAGCATGGCGCCGGACGCCACGCGAAATAGCAATGCGTAGCCGATTTGGCCTGCAGCGCCGGTAATGGTTACACGTACTGGATCTTTCATGCGTTCTCTCTCAAAGATTGAATTGAAGATAAGAAAAAAGAGCGCGCATTCTATGTGGTATGCAGAAAAAATGCCGCAACGAAATCAATAGAGAGGTGAGGTTTTTGAGCACCTCAAACCTTTGACAGAACCCCCCACAGGCTTGATTCCACGAAGCAATTTTGACAATGTTGTCCAACGGTTAGGGATCACCCGCCCGGCGCTCATTGGCAGACAATTGCCTGAACTAATTATAGCTTTTTCCGCGTCTGCCCGCTCTTTGGGCGGTCTGGGCAAAGTGCCCCTCAAATTCGGCGTCCCCAATGTCAACGCGCCGACGTTACGTCCGCCTACGACACGGGCGTCGCTGCAGGAGGCGTTAAAGCCGGTCGGCGACAACAATACGATTGCCGAGTGGCATCAGCACTTAGGTCACGATGATATTGAGATGATTTATGACACTTACACTTGAGGGCAACTTGCCCCGTAAGAATGGGCTTTACGATCCGGCAAACGAAAAAGACGGCTGCGGCGTCGGTTTTGTCTGTGATATCAAGGGCAGACCCAGCCATCGAATACTGCAGGATGCCTTTGCCATGAACTGCTGCATGGAGCATCGGGGCGGTGTGGGCTACGAGACCAATACTGGCGATGGCGCAGGCATTATGACCGGTATGCCCCACGACTTTTTGAAAGCTACAGCAAAAGATCTATTTGGGCGTGAGTTGCCCGGGCCCGGCGAGTACGGGGTTGGTAATATATTTTTACCCACCGATTCCGCCCAGCGCGCGCAATGCAAGGCCATTATCGAGCAGACCATCGAAGATACAGGTCAAACGCTTATCGGCTGGCGCGAACTGCCAACCAATGCAGACCTCGCCGACGTGGGCAAGGCAGCCAGGGCCGCCATGCCTGCGTTCGAACAGCTGTTTGTCGGCAAGGGCGCGATCGGCGGTATGGAAAATGAGTCCTTTGAGCGCAAGCTGTACGCCATTCGCAAGCACAGTGCCCATCTGGTTCGCGCAGACGAGAGTATCGAACAATCGCACCTTTTCTACATGTGCTCTTTGTCGACCAATGTCATTATCTATAAGGGTATGTTGACGCCGGATCAGCTCTTTCCATTTTTTTGCGATCTGACGAACCCTGCCTTTGAAAGTCATATGGCCATGGTGCACTCGCGTTTCAGCACCAACACCTTTCCATCTTGGGACCGCGCTCAGCCAAGCCGATTCATGAGCCACAATGGCGAGATCAATACGCTCCTTGGCAACATCAATGCCATGAACGCACGCGAGGGCACTGTTGCTTCAGACTATTTTGGTGAAGACATCAAGAAGCTATTTCCCATCGTAGAGCCAGACTGCTCAGATTCCGGCACCTTCGACAACGTCCTGGAATTCTTGCTGATGTCTGGACGTTCCTTGCCAGAAGCGCTCCTGATGATGATCCCCGAGGCGTGGCAGCAGCACACAGATATGTCAGAGGAGAAAAGGGCTTTTTACGAGTATCACTCTTGCCTTATCGAGCCATGGGACGGACCCGCGTCTATCGCTTTCTCTGACGGCTCCTGCATTGGCGCGGTACTCGACCGCAACGGCCTCCGGCCCTCGCGTTACTACATCACCGACGACGATATCTGCATCATGGCATCGGAAGTCGGGGTGGTGCCGGTGGATTCCGCCAAGGTTGTAGAAAAAGGGCGTCTGCAGCCAGGGCGTATTTTCTTGATCGATTTCGAGCAGGGACGGATGATTCCGGACGAAGAGTTGAAGTCTGACCTGGCCAGCCGCCGCCCCTACAAAAAATGGGTAGAAGAGCAGCGCCTCGATCTGGCCGACCTGCCGGCTGTTGCCGGCAAGTCACTCAACCACGTCACGCTGACCCCACGCATGCAGGCCCTGGGTTATACCCAAGAGACCATGCAATTCATGCTGCTGCCCATGATCAAGGAACTGCGCGATCCATTGGGCTCCATGGGCAACGACGCAGCCTTGGCCGTGATGAGCGAAAAGCCTCGCATGCTCTATGACTACTTCAAGCAGTGTTTCGCCCAAGTCACGAACCCGCCTATCGACTCTATTCGCGAAGAAGTCATTATGGCGCTTGAGTGCTATATCGGCCCGGAACAGAACCTGCTGCAAACCGAAGCTAAAAACGCTCACCGCTTGCGGATACCGCATCCAATCCTGACTAATGACGAGCTGGCTTCCATCAGCGCACTGGATTTTCGGGGCTGGCGCACCGCCACCATCGATATAACGTATCCAGCAAATTCTGGCGAAGAAGGGCTACAAGAAGCCCTCGAGCGAATCAATGCTGAAGCGAGCCAGGCCATTAGTGACGGCTACAGCTTGGTTGTGCTGAGCGACCGCGCCATGGGCACAGACCGTATCGCGATCAGCGCTCTCCTTGCCGTTGGCAGCGTGCACCATGCCTTAGTCGCCAAGGCGGAACGCAGCCAAATAGGCATAGTGGTAGAGACCGGCGAGGCACGCGAAGTGCACCACCACTGTCTGCTCATCGGCTACGGCG
>JAYYHB010000234.1:0-6441 GCA_036157095.1 Pseudomonadota bacterium | reverse complement strand
TTTAATGTCACACTGAAGTCATATTTCGATAGTTCACTCTTACTTTTTAGCGCCCACGCGATCTCCTAAAAAGTGACGAGAGTTTATGTCCGCTAACATTCTAATTGTCGAAGATTCCCCTGAAATTTGTGAGTTGCTGCATTTTTCTCTATCAAGAGCAGGTTTTAACGTTAATGAAGTTGAGACCGGAGAACAGGCCCTGGGTTATCTCGACAACAAAATGCCGGACTTGTTGATTGTGGACTGGATGCTGCCTGGCATGAGCGGTGTGGACTTGGCACGTCGTCTTCGAAAAGAAGATCTGACCGCCCAGATACCCATTCTGATGCTGACCGCACGGACCGATGAAGCCGACGTCCTAAAGGGTTTTGACTCAGGCGTCGACGATTATATGAGCAAGCCATTCTCCCCACGGGAGTTAATTGCTCGTATCAAGGCCCTGCTGAGACGTTCGGGCACGCCCGAAGACGATCTGCTGGAGGATTCTGGTATTCGTATCGATCTGACCAGTCACCGAGTCAGCATTAACGGTAAAACAATTCAAATAGGTCCGACCGAGTATCGTTTGCTCGAAGTGTTCATGCGCAATCCTGATCGCGTTTTCGAAAGGGATCAGCTATTGGATCGCGTCTGGGGGCGAACCATTTACATCGAAACTCGCACGGTCGACGTCCATATCTTGCGACTGCGTAAGCTTCTTAAGCCTCATGGATTAGAAAAGACGATCCAGACGGTCCGCAGTGTGGGATATCGTTTCACGCCGATACGCTAACGCCAAAGCGTGCCGCCGACAGCGTACCCGGGTTCATTTACGACACGTTACGCTTCATCGAACCCAGTGCAGTCTCTCGATAAACCTCTCATCCGCTGATCAAGTCATCAGTCAACAACCGCAGTTTTTGTCCAGGTGGCCAGAGACAATAGTCTTTGCCGCCTGGAATTCTCTATATCTTTCGTGGGAACTTAGGTGGAGTTAGTCGCATCGAAAGAAACGCTACGGAGCTTTTTCGACACAGCGGCAAAAGTGATCGAAGTCGCGCTTGCTCATTCTGCGGAAATTTGGGTCCTCTGGTCCTAAGAACCACTGCTCAATCACTTCGCTAGTCCAACCCATCTGGTCAGCAAGCTCAGTGCTGGACAACTCGAGCCCAGAATAGATGGCCCGCGCTAGCTCGTTGTAATCGCCTCGAGAATTAAACTCTTCCTCACGCTCAATCATCTGCCATATGGAGCGCAATTCGCTAACGTCTCTAGGCGTTAAGGCCTCATCCAATGCTTCGTCCAGCCAAATGCTACCGCTTTGGTTGTTGACACGTCGCATGTATTTCGCGAGGAGCCGCCGATAACCCATCAGATCCTATTGCTTTATTGCTTTGCTGAAATTTGCCCCTTTAATGTGAACTTCTTATTTCAATTCGATGACAAAGCAACAATTGTGTTGCCAAAAACTCCACCTCGACTTACCTATCGGAGAGCTGCTTTGCACAGGCAAAGTTGTTCAATCAAATCATCCGATCGTCGTCATAAAGCTGTTACGTAACGTTCATCTTCTTGTAATTCCCCAAGCACATCTTTTGTTTGTTGTCGAAGTAACGACACCAAAAATCCACTACTTTGGGAATTTAAAAATGATTTTGAGAACAGGAACAGTTCAAAGAGCTTTGCTGTTAGCGGTTGCTGCGGCAGGGCTTTTAGTCGGTTGCGGCGGTGGCGGCGACATCAATATTTCGCCAGTGACCTCCGACAACTCCGTCGATAACTCATCCACAACGAATGCTCCGGTCGAAACGGTCAATCCGTGCGCTTCCTACGTCAACGAAGCCGGCCAAACACTGCAGGGTGAATTCGACTCGCCCAACTGTTCCTATCCCGTGTCTTTCGCCGACGCGGGCAACAATGTAACCACCGATTTGACAATTCCGGCGCTAGAAAACGGCGGCGCGCACATGTTTGACGGCAGTCTGTTCATCGGAGAAGCGCACAGTAATGACGCAGAATTGGCTGCGGCGGGCATCGCAGAGGGTGGCGACGGCCCTCAGCTAACGATAGAAGCTGGCGCGACTATCGCGTTTGCCTCCCGATTGCAATTCGTCATTATTAACCGCGGCTCCACGATATTTGCCGTCGGAACTGCTGACGCCCCAATCACTTTTACGTCTTTCACCGACGTGAATGGCACTGCCGCGTACGATGCAGTTCAGCAATGGGGCGGCATGGTTATTAATGGCTTTGGCGTATCCAACAAATGCTCTTACACGGGCATTCGTGGAGCAGCTGATTTCGCTAAAACAGGCGAGTGCAACATCGCAGCAGAAGGCGCTGAGGGCCTCGACGAAAGCTACTACGGCGGCGACAACGACGCAGACTCCTCCGGACGCATGGAATATGTCGTCGTGAAGCATACGGGCGCAGAGGTGGGCAACGGTGACGAGCTCAACGGTATTTCGTTCGGCGGCGTTGGAAGCAATACGATTGTCAAAAACCTACAAACGTACTCAACCTATGACGACGGTATTGAAATGTTTGGCGGCGCGGTCAATTTCGAAAACTTCGCTGCAGTCTATGTGCGCGATGACTCCATCGACATCGATGAAGGCTACATCGGAACCATAACTAACGCCCTAGTGATTCAGGCTGAAGACGATGGTAATCACTGCATCGAGGCTGACGGTATTGGCTCCTACTCGTCAAAGACCGAAGCCCAAATCGATGATTTCATCGCTCGTGGCTTGAACAGTGCTCCTACCATTAAAAACCTAACCTGCATTATTTCCCCTAATGCCACAGGTACTCACGATCCCGGTGCTGGCTGGCGTTTGCGTGAGGGCATCGAGCCTACTATCCACGACTCACTTGTCATCTCTTCGTTCATGGCTGATGCAAAAACCAACGATGATGGTTCCAATGACTCAGACGGCAATTACTGCTTCCGTCCCCAAAGCTACGGCACCAGCGTCACAATCGACGGTGTGATCATGGCATGCCAAGACAACTTCAAGAGTGACGGTGCAACGGTCGCTGCAGCGAATGACATGCAATTTGCCACCCTCACAGCAGGCGTAGCGACGGATCCGACGGCTACCGCTGACACCGGGTTGGTCATCGTTGAAGGCGCGAAGAAGCTCTCTTCCGTCGCCTTGGCCACGGCGCTGATCGACGATGCCGCTCCAACGATCACTGCGGCTGGCACGGATGCCACCTACATCGGCGCGATCACTGACGGTGTGACCAACCCTTATGAAGGTTGGACTGTCGGCATCTTTGAAGCTGATGCAGAGCCTCTTTGGTTCGAATAAAGACGAACTGCTTCACAGCGCACTGCTGAACCCGGTAGTGCGCAAGTAGTGATGAGTAGCTAGAAGATGGCCAGTGGTTTTAAGCACGCGAGCCATCTTGTTAGCCCCATTAGTTTTTTAAGGGCCAAATTGGGGAATGCAAAAATGCAAAGATCGTACTTAAGCTTGGCGGCGACCATGATGGCGCTCAGTGCCTTCGGCACGTATGCAAATGCCGAAGAGTCACCTGTCGAAGAGTCGCCGAGCGAGCCAGCAGAAATGGCGCAAGCTGACGGCAACATGATGGAAGAAACCGTTGTTTTAGGCCGGCTGCAATCGGCAGCGCAATCGCTGCTACAAGACCGAATAGAGGATGACGCACTTGTCGATTCTCTAGATTCAGAAACCATAAGCCGAATGGGCGACTCTACGGTTGCGGCATCATTGCGCCGTGTGAGTGGTTTAACCCTGGTCAAGGATAAGTTCGTTTATGTGAGGGGTTTAGGTGAGCGCTACTCCAGCACGTCGCTGAACGGCGCATTCATACCGTCACCAGATTTGACTAGAAACGTGATTCCACTGGATGTATTTCCGTCCGCAATCGTTAGCTCGCTGGCGGTGCAAAAGACGTTTACGCCCGATATTTCCGCAAACTATGCCGGCGGCGCCGTAGATATTGTGACCACGTCTTTCCCTGATAAGGGCTTTAACTTTTCTATCGAAGTGGGTGGCGGCTGGAACGCCGAGGCGGACGATCTAAAAACCTATCCCGGCGGATCGGACGATGATTGGGGCCAGGACGATGGCACTCGCGCCTTACCCAGTCAAATCCTTCAAGGACTGCAGGCATATCGAGGATCCATCGGTGTACAAAGCATTCTGAGTGGCTTGAACCGTACCGAAGACGGCGGCACAGCGGCGCAGGCGATCGCGCTAAACAACACCTATGCGCTCGCCCTGAACAGAAATCTCGCGGTGTCAAACAAGGATGATAGCCTGGATAACGATTTTCGCGTAACGGTTGGCAATACGTATGACCTCGCAGCAGATTTAGAGGGCGGTTTTCAACTCAGTGGAGCATATGCAAGCAAGTGGCGTAATACGCAGCGCTATCAAGCGATTTTCTCAACACCAGACGAACAGTTTGAGAACGAAGACGAAACAACTTTTGCAGTAGATATGTCAGGCACCGCGACCTTCGGCTTTAGATACCTTGATGAGCACGAAGTGACCGTTGCGTCATTGCTTATGCGCAACTCCGACGATGAAATATCGATCAGCGATTCTCACAATGAAAACCGTCAGCTATCGAGTGGACTTGGATTTAGAGGTTACCGCTTTGAATTTGAAGAAAGAGAAATGCTCGTCAATCAAGTCAAAGGCGAACATCTTCTAGGTCTGAACACCAAAGAACTGCTGCGCGGCTGGCTCGATTGGGTGCCGACAGACGCGCAGATCGACTGGTTCTATTCAGACGCGAAAGCGAACACCGACATACCGAACCGGGTAACCATGGCGTTTGATACGGTGGTTGACGCTGCGACTGGGGCAGTCCAAAGCGAGTCGCTGAAGCGTGATGCCTCTGCCGTTGATTTTCGCTATACGGATCTCGAGGACGAAGTGCTCAGCTATGGTTGGGGTGGGACGATTCCATTCGTTCTTGACCGGTCTACGTTTGACGTGAAGTTCGGCTATCAGCACGATCAAAAAGCGCGAACCTATGCACAGCGAGAGTTTGGTTTAGGCTCCGTCGATGCGAGTGATTCGGTACTGCAAGGCGGTATCGCAACAGTGTTGTCGGACGCGAACATTGGTCTGATCGAGAATGGTTTTAGTGTTCAAGAGCAAGGTGCGGGATCTCGCAGTTATCTAGCGGCCACCATGGTGGATGCGTCTTACGGCATGTTGGATTGGACCTTTGACGAGACGTGGCGGGTAACCGCCGGTGCGCGTTATGAGGACTACCGCCAGGTCGCGCTGCCGTGGAATGTGTTTGGCTACACGGTAGATCAGCCACAGATCTCCATGGATGCTGCAACGTTGGCGCGAGCCACATTTACCGACGATACGTTTTATCCCTCGTTGTCTTTGGTCTACATGGGTGATTGGCTCGCTGAGACCTTTCAGCTGAGACTCTCTGTGAGCCAAACGACGATTCGCCCGGATTTGCGTGAAGTGACAGATTCGAGCTACCAAGACCCCATCACAAACGAGTTGGTCAACGGTAACCCAGACATCGAGCCCTCGACGGTCGACAACATAGACCTGCGTGCTGAATGGTTCTTCGCCAATGGCAATAATCTGACGATTTCGTTGTTCAACAAAGAGATCGCCGACCCAATTGAATACTTCGAATCACCTGCCAGCGATACCAACACTGCGCGCGAAATCATCAATGCCGACGAGACGACCATCACCGGTATTGAGGTTGACGGGGTGCTGGCGCTTGGATTTTTAGGCGATTGGGGTGAGTCATGGTTCTTACAGGGCAATGCGACCTTTCAGGACACTGAAACGACCGCGGGCACCAACGCAGATGCGCCAACCAATAACGTTCGTCCTGCAACCGGTGCTTCAGATTATGTTTTCAATATGATGTTGGGTTACGACTCCATGGACGGTCGCCACTCTGCGAACCTGTTGTACAACGTTTTCGGTGAGCGTCTTTATGTCGCGGGTCGACTGGGCGCACCGGATGGCTATGAACAGCCATTCAACTCACTCGACGTCAACTACAGCTTTTATCCGAGCGACAATTGGACTGTGAAGTTCAAGGTGCAAAACCTATTGGATGAAACCATTGAAATCGAGCGTGCGGGCGTGGTGACCTTTGCCGAAAAGCCTGGGACGACTGTGGCTTTGAAGGTGAAATATGACTTTTGACGCCATGCCTATCTAGCCTAATGGGGCTTCGGCTTGCTCTTGGCGAGATGGGCGAATAAATCACAGACAGACAAGACAACTCCTTAGGGAGGTCTTGTCTGTCCGGAGATCATGCCCCAAATGAAGCCAGCCACTCTTCGTCGATTTCAACATCAATACCCAAACCCAGCGTGATGGTCTCATCGTCCATCTCAATCAGCCCCTTGGCACACAAGTCCTCAAGACACCGCTTCAATGCCTTCTCAAATGAACCAGGCTTATTTTGCCTCTTTGTGAAACCCGG